>NZ_JBSGEZ010000029.1:0-91960 GCF_053603155.1 Nocardia sp. NPDC004260
TCGGGGGGTTTGGATCTGCGGGATCCGGCGCAGGAGTTGCGGGCGGTGTTGCGGTACAACAACTCGATGGCGTATGCGGCGAATGTGTTGAGCTGGGCTCGGGCGTATCGGTCGGGTGGTTCGCCGACGCAGGTGCGGGTGTCGCCGGATCTGGTGGCGCCGGGGTCGTTGCCGCCGGTGGGACCGGGCACGGACATGACCGCGGTGCGCACCACCACCCCGACCACCGATCCGGCCGGACAGTATCGAGCGCCCCGGCCGCGGCCGCAGCCGACGCAGGTGATGATCACGCTTCCCGGTCTGCCGCCGATCCCGTGCGGGATCTTCTGCCCGCCTCCAGCGCCGGTGAATCCCTGTGTCGGGCAATCGGTTCCCGCTCCGATGCCCTTCCCGGACCTACCCGGGACCGCCCGCGTACCGCTCGCACCGCAGCAGCCTTACGGCGCCGCACCGGCCGAGCCGCGCAACCCGGGTTCCACCGATCCCGCCGGGGCGGACAAACCCGCGGAGGCCGCCACAGCGGGACAACCCGCCCCCGCAGGGCAACCCGGCACACAGGACCAGCTCGCCGCCGGATGCGGACAGCCGGACACCACGCTCGCCACCGCCGAACCTGCCCCCATCCCGGGTGACCTACCCGCCCGCGAGAACGAGTCTCGCGCCGAATCCGAACCCGCCACCACCACACCACCCGCACCGGAACCCGAATCGGCGACCGCCGCCGAACCCACACCCACGCCGCCGCCCGGAATCACCCTGCCGTTCGGCATCGTCATTCCCCTTCCCGCGCCACCCGCGCCCCAGCAGTGATTCAAACCTGACATCAGATCACGAAGCAGTAACAAACAGATCTCGGATGCGGTACCCTTCCTCTTGGTTCCATAACAACGGGCTCACAGCGAGCCATGGGAGGGTCACCACACCGTGGGGCGTCATCGAAAACAACCGCCTGCCACCGTTCGACGGAGTTCCGTCATCGCGTTGACCGGATTGGTTCCCGCAGGGCTCGTATCCGTCACGGCCGCCTCCGAGGTAGGCGAGGCAGCGCCTCTCGCGACCGCCGTCCATACGCCGGAAGGCCAGGACGTTCAGGGCGCCGCGCAATCGGTGGTCGAGCCCGTCGCGGGGACCGAATTCCTCGCTCACGCAATGGCCAAGGCCGCGCCCACAGCGACGCCCGTGGTGAAAACCGTTGCGCTGCCCAGTGGTCGGCAGGCCGCCGCCATGCAGGCCGGGCCGCTGGGCGTCCCCGGCATCGCCGTCGCCGCCTATCAGAACGCGGAACGGGTCCTGGCCGCCGAGAACCCGGTGTGCGGCATGCCGTGGTCGCTGCTGGCCGGTATCGGCCGGGTCGAGTCCACCCACGCGTACGGCGGCAAAGCCGACGCCGACGGCAACCCGCTCAGCCCCGTCTACGGCCCCGTGCTGGACGGTTCGCTCAACGGCAACCACGTCGTCCGGGATTCCGACGACGGCGCGCTGGACGGCTTGGACGGCTACGACCGCGCGATCGGCCCGATGCAGTTCCTGCCCGACACCTGGAAGCGCTACGGGGCCGACGGCAACGGCGACGGCATCGCCGATCCGCAGAACCTCTTCGACGCCGCGCTGACGGCGGGGAGGTACCTCTGCGACGGCGGCCTGAACATGCGCGACCTGGCACAACAGTCCAAGGCGATCCTGCGCTACAACCACTCCATGGCGTACGTCGCGAACGTCATGGCATGGGAGACCTCCTACAGCACGGGGGTCGCACCCCGGGCCGGAGACCTGCCCAAAATTTGACACGCCTAAAATTTCGGCCATGCCAGTGGTTACGGAATCGGATGTGCGGGGTGCCCTCGCGAAGGTCGACGACCCGGAGATCCGCAAGCCGATCACCGAGCTGGGCATGGTGAAAAGCGTCGTCATCGGCGCCGATAGCGATGTCCACGTGGAGATCTATCTGACGACGGCGGGCTGCCCCCTGCGCACCGAGATCACGCAGCGGGTGAGCAAGGCCATCGCCGACGTGCCTGGTGTGGGCGCCGTCAGCGTCGACCTCGACGTGATGGACGACGAGCAGCGCACCGCACTGCGCAAGCAGCTGCGCGGCGACTCCGCCGATCCGGTCATCCCCTTCGCCCAGCCCGGCTCGCTGACCCGCGTCTACGCCGTCGCCTCCGGAAAGGGCGGCGTCGGCAAGTCCAGCGTGACGGTGAACCTCGCCGCGGCCATGGCCGCGCGTGGCCTGTCGGTCGGCGTGCTGGACGCGGACATCTACGGTCATTCCATCCCGCGCATGCTCGGCACCGACGCCAGGCCGACGCAGGTGGAGCGGATGATCATGCCGCCGGTCGCGCACGACGTGAAGATGATCTCGATCGCGCAGTTCACCCAGGGAAACACCCCCGTGGTCTGGCGCGGCCCGATGCTGCACCGGGCGTTGCAGCAGTTCCTCGCCGACGTGTTCTGGGGCGACCTCGACATCCTTTTGCTGGATCTGCCGCCGGGCACCGGCGACGTGGCGATCTCCATCGCACAGCTGATCCCGAACGCCGAGATCCTGGTCGTCACCACCCCGCAGCCCGCCGCCGCGGAGGTGGCCGAGCGGGCGGGCGCGATCGCGTTGCAGACCCGGCAGCGCATCGCGGGCGTGGTGGAGAACATGTCCTGGCTGGACCTGCCCGACGGCACCCGGATGGACCTGTACGGCTCCGGCGGCGGGCAGGCCGTCGCCGACCGGCTCACCCGCGCCGTCGGTGCGACCGTGCCGCTGCTCGGCCAGATCCCCATCGAACAGGCGCTGCGCGAAGCGGGCGACGAAGGCACTCCGATCGTGCTGCGCGATCCGGACAACCCGGCCGCCAAGGCCCTGCTGGAGGTCGCCGACAAGCTCGCCGTCCGCCGCCGCGGCCTCGCGGGCATGTCGCTCGGCATCGACACCACCCGGCATTCGTAGGGGGCCACGCCTGAGCCCGCCTGTCGGTGCTCGCGAATAAGCTCGGTCCCATGCTCACCATGCTGTTGTACGTGCTGATCGTCGGCTTGGTCGCCGCGGTGCTGTTCCTACTGGCCAGTGCGGTGTTCGGGCGTGCGGAGGAACTCGGGCCGCTGCCGGAGGGTACGACGGCCACCGTGCTGCCGGTGGAAGGGATCACCGGGGCGGACGTGCGCGCGTTGCGATTCCAGCAGGTGGTGCGCGGCTACAAAGCCGGAGAGGTGGATTGGGCGCTGGCCCGGCTGGCCGCCCGGATCGATGAACTCCAGCACCAGCTGGCCGAGGCGCAGGCCGCGCGATGGCAGACGCCGATCGCGCCGGAGTCGAAATGAGCGCCCTCGCCGACGACGGACTGATCCGCTGCGCGTGGCCGCTGGATTCCCAGCTCTACCGGGACTATCACGACTACGAGTGGGGCAAGCCCCTGCACGGCGACGACGCCTTGTTCGAGCGGCTCTGCTTGGAGGCGTTCCAATCCGGGTTGTCCTGGCTGACCATCCTGCGCAAACGCCCGGCCTTCCGCGCGGCGTTCGCCGATTTCTCGATCGCGCGAGTCGCGGAGTTCGGTGACGACGACGTCGCCCGGCTGATGGCCGACGCGGGCATCGTCCGCAACCGCCTCAAGATCGACGCGGCCATCGCCAACGCACGCGTCGCGCGTGACCTCGACGTCGGCTTGGACGAGTTGCTCTGGTCGTTCGCCCCGCTGCCGCGCCCGCGCCCCCGCTCCGGCGCAGAGGTGCCCGCCACCACGCCCGAATCCACCGCTATGGCAAAAGAATTGAAACGGCGTGGATTCCGGTTCGTCGGACCGACCACGGCGTACGCCCTGATGCAGGCGACCGGAATGGTCGATGATCATGTGGCCGACTGCTGGGTGGGCAGCGCCCGGCCCGAGACGGGCCGACCGGTCACTTTTTGAACTCAGCTATCCGTCCCTATCGGCGATAGGGAAGAATGGGACGGGTGTAGCTCGCCAAACGCCGGCGAGCTCGCTGGTTGGTGACAACTGGAGTTCCAAGAAAGTGCGCAAGGACCGCGCAGATCTGGAGGGAGCAGAGGATGGCGGCCATGAAGCCCCGTACCGGGGACGGTCCCCTCGAGGCAACCAAAGAAGGGCGTGGAATCGTAATGCGGGTTCCACTCGAGGGTGGCGGGCGTTTGGTCGTCGAGCTCACGCCGGACGAAGCAGCGGCGCTCGGTGACGAACTGAAGAGCGTCACGAGCTGAGTGGCCCCGGCTGAGCACTCGGCCCTCGCCGACGCGGCCGACGTCTTGGCCTGCCCGGAATGCCTGCGGGCGCACCGGGACGCCGCGTCGCTCGCGCTCGAACCGCGGGATCGAGCACTGCGCTGCGGTCGCGGCCACAGTTTCGACGTCGCCAGGCAGGGTTACGTCAGCCTGCTGACCGGTGCGTCGACCAAGATGACCGGGGACACCGCGGCCATGCTCGACGCCCGCGCCGCCTTCCAGAGCGAGGGCCACTTCGGGCCGATCGCGGACGCTGTGGCGCGCGCCGCCACGGCGCGCCGGATGGACGGTCCGGTGCTGGAGGTCGGTGCGGGCACCGGCTACTACCTCGCCCGGGCACTCGACGCCGCTCCCCCGGCTGTCGGCATCGGGCTGGACGTGGCCAAACCCGCCGTCCGGCGGTGCGCCCGCGCGCACCCGCGCGCCGCGGCGGTGCTGGCCGACGCGTGGCGCGGGTTGCCGGTCCGCGACGGCGCGCTGGCCTGCGTGCTCTCCGTCTTCGCTCCGCGCAACCCCGGCGAGATCGCCAGGGTGCTCACCGAGGACGGTCGCTTCGTGGTCGCCACACCCACCGAGCGCCATTTGGGCGAACTGATCGAGCCGCTGGACATGGTGCGGGTCGACCCCGACAAGAACAGCAGGCTCGACGCCGCGATGACGGGACATCTCGAACCCGTGGACCGGACATTGATCGAGTATCCGATGACGCTCGCCAGAACCGATGTCGAACATGTGGTCGGCATGGGTCCGTCCGCGCATCACGCGGCCGCGGGAGCGGAGCGTCTCGCGCGGCTGCCGGAGACCGTCGAGGTCACCGCGTCGGTCGTCGTCGGCACCTACCGCCGGGCGGCCTGAACGCCCGGCTCAGCCTTTCCTGACCTCGTCGTAGACCGCGACCGTGCGCGCCGCGATGCGTGACCAGTCGAATTCGGAGATCGCGCGCTCGCGCCCCGCGGCGCCCAGCCGGGCGGACAGCTCCGGATCGCCGGCCACTTCGTTCACGGCGGCGGCGAGTCCGTGCTCGTAGTCCTCGGCGGCGCCCGCGTCGTAGTGCACCAGTCGGCCGTTGCGGTCGTCGACCACCTCGGGGATGCCGCCCACGTCGGAGGCGACCACCGCGGTCGCGCAGGCCATCGCCTCCAGGTTGACGATGCCCAGCGGCTCGTACACCGACGGGCACACGAACAGGGCCGCCGCGGCGAGAATCTGCCGGATCCGCTCGGTCGGCAGCATCTCGCGCACCCAGAACACCCCACCGCGCCGCTGTCGCAGCTCCTGGACCGCCGCGGCGACCTCCTGCGCCAGCTCCGGCGTGTCCGGCGCACCCGCGCACAGGACGAGCTGGATGTCGGGGTCGAAGTCGCGGGCGGCGGCCAGCAGGTGGCCGACGCCCTTCTGGCGGGTGATGCGGCCGACGAAGGCGACGAGGGGAAGGTCGGCCCGCACGCCGAGTTCGGCGAGCACCGACGGCTCATCGCCCGCCGGGGGGCCGGGATGCCAGACCGCCCCGTCGATGCCGTTGTGCACCACGTGCACACGGTCCGGGTCCACCGCGGGGTAGGCGTCGAGCACGTCGTGGCGCATGCCCTCGCTCACCGCGATGACGGCGTCGGCGTGCTCGACGGCGTTGCGCTCCGACCAGGACGAGAGCCGGTAGCCGCCGCCGAGTTGCTCGGCCTTCCACGGCCTGCGCGGCTCCAAGGAATGGGCGGTCAGCACGTGCGGGATGCCGTAGAGGGCCGCGGCCAGATGACCGGCCAAGCCGCTGTACCAGGTATGCGAGTGCACCACGTCCACATCGCCCACCGCGTCGGCCATCCGCAACTGGGCGGACATCATCTGCAGCGCGGCGTTGGCGGCGTAGAGCGACGGATCCGGTTGGTGGACCACGGCATCGGCGCGGTCGACACCCATGCAATGCACGGTCACCTCGCACAGTTGACGCAAATGCGCCGTCAACTGCGTGACGTGCACCCCGGCCCCGCCGTACACCTCGGGCGGATACTCGCGGGTCAGCATCGCGACGCGAAGCCGGTCCCGTTCGCCGGAATCCACCGGCGAACCTCCGCCACTCGTGCCGAAACTCACCGATCCAAACTAAACGTTCGCGTCCGCGGCGGCCACTCACGGGCGCTCCACCCGGTAGTTTGGCAGGTGTGAGGAGCCAGCCGCACGTACTCGGAATCGTGCTCGCCGGTGGTGAGGGCAAGCGACTCTTTCCACTCACGGCCGACCGCGCCAAGCCCGCCGTCCCGTTCGGCGGCGCCTACCGTCTCATCGATTTCGTACTCAGCAATCTGGTCAACGCGGGTTTTCTGCGGCTGTGCGTGCTCACCCAGTACAAGTCGCATTCGCTCGACCGGCACATCTCGCAGACCTGGCGGTTGTCCGGTTTCGCGGGCGAGTACATCACCCCCGTGCCCGCCCAGCAGCGGCTGGGACCGCGCTGGTACACCGGCAGCGCGGACGCGATCCTGCAATCGCTGAACCTGATCTACGACGAGGACCCGGAATACATCGCGGTTTTCGGCGCCGATCACGTCTACCGGATGGACCCGGAGCAGATGGTGCGCCATCACATCGATTCCGGCGCCGGCGTGACCGTGGCAGGCATCCGGGTGCCGCGCAGCCAGGCGAGCGCGTTCGGCTGCATCGACAGCGACGAGTCCGGCCGCATCACGCAGTTCCTGGAGAAGCCCGCGCATCCGCCCGGCACCCCGGACGACCCGAACGTCACGTTCGCGTCCATGGGCAACTACGTCTTCACCACCAAGGTGCTGGTGGACTCGATCCGGGCGGACGCGGACAACTCCGACTCCGACCACGACATGGGCGGCGACATCATCCCGGCCCTCGTCGCGGCGGGGCAGGCCGGTGTCTACGACTTCGCCGACAACGACGTGCCGGGCGCCACCGACCGCGACCGCGGCTACTGGCGCGATGTCGGGACCATCGACGCGTTCTACGACGCGCACATGGACCTGGTCTCGGTGCATCCGGTGTTCAATCTCTACAACCGTCACTGGCCGATCCGCGGGGCGGCCGAGAACCTTCCTCCCGCCAAGTTCGCCCAGGGCGGGCTGGCGCAGGAATGCATCGTGGGCGCGGGCAGCATCCTGTCGGCCGCCACCGTCCGCAATTCGGTGCTCAGCGGCAACGTCATGGTCGACGACGGCGCCACCGTCGAGGGGTGCGTGCTCATGCCCGGCGTGCGGATCGGGCGCGGCGCGGTGGTGCGGCACGCCATTCTGGACAAGAACGTCGTCGTCGGCGAGGGCGAGATCATCGGGGTGGACCTGGCGCGCGACCGCAGCCGCTTCGCCGTGAGCAACGGCGGTGTCGTCACGGTCGGCAAGGGCGTCTGGGTGTAGTACCGCCTGGACTGGGCTAGGGCGCGCCCGGCTCGGGCGCGGGCGAATTGATGCAGAACGGCGCGCAAGGACCCGGGGTGCGTGGCACGGTGGATTTCGAGGCGCCACCGAAATCGGCGGTACTCACCAAATAGACCACCAGCACGGCGAACAACAGCACCGCGGCGAAAGCGATCATGGTCCGGCCCCAGTGAATCGGCTTCGGACGACGCTCGTCTTCGTCCCAGAGAAACATCATCATCACCATGCCGCACCCGCCTCCGGATCCACTCGGAACATGACTTCCACCAGTATCGGGGATCTTCGGTCTTTCGCGGCATCATGCGCCGAACCGTGCTCGTTCGGTGGCTGTTTCGCGCATGCCGCCGGGTGGTGCGGTTGCGATGAGAAACGGCACCGCGGCCAGGGATTCCGGAAAAGCTTCGGCAGCAGGCCTATTCGGCCGGATTACGCGCGCGGGCGACGGCGGCGGGATTACGGGGCCGGCGGGGCGACGTTCTGGGTGCAGAACGGCTCACAGGGACCGGGCGTCGGCGTGGTTTTCGCCGGGCCGGTGTCGAAATCGGTGTTGCTCACCACCACCATCACCAGCACCGCTCCCAGAATCACGAGCAGCAGGGCCATCATCGTCGGCCGCAACCAACTCGTGCGCCGTTCGGTCACGACTTCCCCCATAGCCGCTACTTCGAGGGGTGTTAGTTCACGCATAACTGTTTTCCTCACTGAGTTCTTTCTCAGCGCATACCCCGGATTCCGGGGTGGAATCAGACTGCCGCGCGAATCGCTAACCGCGTGAGGCACAGAGCAATCCGTCGCCGACCGGAATCAGCACACAGGTGAGTTCCGGATTCTCCGCGATGGCGCGGGTGGCGGCGCGCACCGCCTGTGTGGCCGGATCACGTTGCGCCGGATCGGGTACGCGCCCGCCCAGCAGCGCGTTGTGCAGCAGGATGGCGCCGCCGTCGCGCAACAGCCGCACGGCCTGAGCGACGTACTCCGGGTGCTCCAGCGGCGCGGCGTCGATGAAGACCAGGTCGTAGGCGCCGTCGGCCAGCCGGGGCAGCACGTCCAGCGCCCGCCCGTTGATCAGGCGGGTGCGCGCTGGCGGGACGTCGGCGGCGCGGAACGCCTCCTTGGCCGCGCGCTGATGTTCCGGCTCCCAATCGATGGTGGTGAGCGTGCCGTCCTCGCGCATGCCGTCGAGCAGCCACAGACCGCTGATGCCCGCGCCGGTGCCGACCTCGACCACCGCGCGCGCACCGAGCAACTGCGCGTACATGCTCAGCAGCGCACCCACCGAGGGCGGCACGGGTATCGCGCCGAGTTCGGCGGCCCGTTCCCGCGCGCTGACGAGGATTTCGTCTTCCACGACGGATTCCTCCACATAGGCGAGATTCCGCTCCAGATTCGATGCCACGGGTATGAGGCTAACGCCGGGCGGGTGATCTCGGCGTTCCGGACAACACGCGCCGCCCGCCATTTCCGCCGCCGGTTTTCTCAGGTGACCCTCAGCATCTCCATAACCCGGCCATATCAGGACCAGAAAGAGTATGGGCAACGCAAGACCACCGACCGTGCCTTAACACGGGAGCGGGAACAACGACATACCGGTTGTCGGTTGTATCCGTACGTGACGGACCGTAGACCCGGCCCCGAGCGAGTTCCCGACGTTTGCGGTCCCTAGTAGGAGGTAGCCCCATCCACATGGTCGATGCGGCGCGCGAATACGCCACCCTGCCCGAGCAGATCCTGCCGGTCGAGGCCGAGTCCGCCGAGGACGCGGTCGAGCTGACCGGGACTGCTGCCTTCGATGCCACCGGTGACCGGACGGCGATGCCCACGTGGGACGAACTCGTCCGCGAGCACGCGGACCGGGTCTATCGCCTGGCCTACCGACTCTCCGGCGACGCACAGGACGCGGAGGACCTCACCCAGGAGACGTTCATCCGGGTGTTCCGTTCGCTGTCGAATTACCAACCGGGCACCTTCGAGGGATGGCTGCACCGCATCACCACCAACCTGTTCCTGGACATGGTGCGCCGCCGCAACCGGATCAGGATGGAAGCGCTGCCCGAGGACTACGACCGGGTGCCCGCCGAGGGCCCGGGGCCGGAACAGGCCTACCACGATGCCCGGCTGGATCCCGACCTGCAATCGGCCCTGGATTCGCTCGCGCCGGAGTTCCGCGCGGCCGTGGTCCTGTGCGATATCGAGGGGCTGTCCTACGAGGAGATCGGCGCTACGCTCGGCGTGAAACTGGGCACTGTGCGCAGTCGGATCCACCGTGGACGCCAAGCCCTGCGCGACTACCTTGCGCATAATGGAAGTGAGCAGCGGTTCGCCGCTGACGCGAACATAGGGTGATTCGTCGGAAGCCGGTATCGCCCGAACATCGGTCGATGTCGGTTGGAAGGGTGAGCACCGAATGAGTGGCGACTTCAGCACGTCCGGTCGTCGTCCGCCCCGTTTTCGCCCCACCGAGCATCTGGCGAGCGAGGCGATCGCGGCGTACGTGGACGGTGAGTTGCGGATGAACGCCTACCTGCGTGCCGCTCAGCACCTCTCGCTGTGTCCAGAATGCGCGGCCGAGGTCGATGCCCAGCAACAGGCGCGCATCGCACTGCGGCATGCAGACCAGGTCGCGATTCCGACCGGGCTGCACGACAGCCTGACCAGGATTCCCCTCGCGGAGTTGCCGGGCGGCGCGTCCAGTGGTCGGACGCCCTCCTCGACCTCCGGTCAGTCCGGGCGTAACGAAGCGGTTTTCGGGTTTCTGACCGATTCGTTCACCGCGACCCGGTGGACCACGTGGTGGCGCAAGTAGAGTTTCCCGAGTGACCACCGAATCGACGAATTCCGGATCGGCCGACACCTCGGATTCGGCGGCCAACCGCGGGAATCTCCGTCCACCGGACGCGCCCGTGCTCGGTCCGCGCCCGGTCTACCGGCCCCATGTCGACACGCACACGGCGCGGGCCTTCCGCAGACCGTCCGGCCTGTCCGGTTCGTTCGCCGAGCCGCTGCCACTTCGTAAGGCGGGCGCGGCGCCGCAATCCGGTCCCGAACTGCAGAACCGTCCGCCCGACGCGGTGCTGGCCGAGGCTTTCGGCCGTCCAGAAGGCTCCAGCGAGCTCCTGCAGCGCGATCCCGACGCGGCCGGTGGCCAGGCTCCCGCCGCCGGACCGGCCGATCCATGGCGTGACCCGGAGGCGGTCGCGCGCCTCGGAGCCCCCGCGGTGCCCACACCCAAACCGCAGGCGCTGCCGCGGGCCGAGAAGCTCAGCGCCCGCGAAGTGCTGTTCGGCTCCCGTGTCGCGCCCAAGGCGCTGGCCATGCTCGCGCTCGTCGCACTCGTCATCGGCCTGCTCGGCGGGCTGGTCGGCCGCCTGACCGCGGAAACCGCCTCGACGCTCACCTCCCGCAAGGTGGCCCTCGAACAGGGCGGCGACGGCACCCGCCCGCACGGCCTGATCGCACAGGTCGCCAACGCCGTGCTGCCCTCGGTCGTCTCCATCCGCGTGACCGTCGGTGAGAACGGCGCGACCGGCTCCGGCGTGGTGATCGACGGCGGCGGCTACGTCGTCACCAACAACCACGTCGTCTCGATGGCCGCCCAGGACAAGACCAACCGATCCGCGATCCAGGTGCAGTTCTCCGACGGCACCAGGGTGCCCGCCCAGATCGTCGGCCGCGACCCGAAGACCGATCTGGCCGTCCTGAAGGTCGATGTGAAGAATCTCACCGTCGCCCAGCTCGGCAAATCCGGCAACGTGCAGGTCGGCGACGACGTGCTGGCCATCGGATCGCCGCTCGGCCTGAGCAAGACGGTCACCTCCGGCATCGTCAGCGCCTTGCACCGCCCGGTGAAACTGGAGGGCGAGGGCAGCGACACGAAGGCCGTGATCGACGCCGTGCAGACCGACGCGTCGATCAACCCGGGTAACTCCGGTGGCGCTCTGGTGGATATGGACGGCCGCGTCATCGGCATCAACACCGCCATCCGCAGCGAGACCGGCGGCTCGGTCGGCCTCGGCTTCGCCATCCCGGTCGACAAGATGATCGAAGTCGCGCAGACCTTGATCCGCGACGGCGTCGTGCACCATCCGACCATCGGTCTGAGCGCGCGCACCAAGCAGGTTGCCAACGAGGTCATGAGCGGCGCGGCGGTGGCCGATGTCGCGCCGGGCGGCCCCGCCGCACGGGCCGGGATCGTCGAGGGTGACGTGATCGTCAAGGTCGGCGACCGCGAGGTCACAGGTCCGGACGAACTGGTCGTCGCGGTGCAGTCCCGGAAGATCGGCGAGACGGTGAACGTGCAGTTGATCCGAGATGGCAGGCAGGTGGACGTGCCGGTGACCCTGGAATCCGACTGAACCGCTGGTCGGAGCGCCAGGTAGCCTGGTTACGTGTTCAGCAACATCGGCTGGAGCGAGATGGTCATCCTGCTCGTCGCCGCCCTCGTGATTCTCGGCCCGGAGCGCTTGCCCGGTGCCGTGCGCTGGACCACGCGCAGCCTGCGGCAGGTGCGCGATTACGCGAGTGGCGCCACGTCCCAGCTGAAAGAGGAGTTGGGGCCGGAGTTCGAGGATCTGCGTAAACCGCTGGCCGACCTGAACCAACTGCGCGGTATGACGCCGCGGGCGATGGTGACCAAACATCTTCTCAACGGCGATGATTCGCTGTTCCGGGATTTCGACAGCGCGCTGCCCGATCCCAAGGACCTGTACAGCACGAACAGCGGGATGCCGGACTATCCGATGCCCAAGTTGGATAAGCCGTTGGAGCGCAACGAACGTCCTCCGATCGACACCGACGCCACCTGAACGTCAAGAAGACTAGACGCATTGAGCTGTTCAGCTGTCTAGACTTCGCACATGTCGGCCGATGACGTGGCGCGCGTGTTCGCGATCGAGGACAAGGTCGAGCGACTGAAGGCGGCCACCGACGGGGTGGCGGCGGCCCAGCAGACCATCAACGAACTGACCAGGATTCGGCGTGCCGTGATCCGGGAGCTCCACGCCGAAGGCTGGACGTTCGCCAGAATCGGTGCGGCGGCCGGGCTTTCCCGAGCCCGTATCCACCAGGTGAGTACGCAGGGACCCGCGCCGGAAGGACTGTTCTTCGGGCACGGCTCGCTCACCGTGCTCGTCCCTGAGGTGCGTGCGGGGCGGGTGATCGGCGCGCCGGATCCCGCGGCGCCGCAACGATTGGCCGAGCTGCTACGCGAACTCGGTTTCAGCGTTGCGGTCGAGCATTTCCTACCGGGCCGTCCGGTCGATCTGCGGCGGGACGGCTTGATCGTGTTGGGCGGGCCGGAACTGTCCCCGAGCTTGCGTCAGTTGGTCGCCGCGGACCCACGATTGCGCCGCGCCGTGGCCAGAATGGGTGACGCGCGCCGGGGCATCGAGGACCGGGCGGCCCGGCGGGTCTACCGGCCGGGCGGACCCGAACCGCACGACATCGCCTACCTGGGCAGGCTTCCCAGGCCCGACGGGCGGGGCAGCGTACTGATGATCGATGGCATGCATCCGCCGGGCTCGCTCGGCGCGATCCGGCTGCTCGCCACCCGGCTGGCCACCCTGCACGAACGAGCGAGCAATCACCTGTTCTCCGTGCTGATCGCCTGTCGCTTCGACCGCGCCACCGGCGAACCGCTGGAGGCCGAGTTGCTCACGCCGGTCTACCGCCACGATCCCGAGAACAGGTCGCCCGCAACGGGTCTGCGCCGCTGATCCGCGACTGGGCAAAGGCGCTGCGGATCCGCCCCGAGCTGCCCGGCGCGTCGGACATACTGACACAACGGGTTTCAGCAAATATCTGGTCATCATGACCGAGCGCAGAACGCGCGCAATCAGTGCAGCAGCGGAAATGACTCGAGCCGCCGAACGGGTAGCACTGCCTCCGCTGATCACCTGGTCACAGCGGCTCCGTCGATTCAGGAAAGCAGCCGCACATTATGTGTCCCAGGTCACCACCCCTCTCCCGAGTGTGTTCATACGCGGATGATTGAATAGCTGGACGATAACCGCTCTCCGAGAAACGGCCGCGTGAGGCGTCCGGCAAGGAGGAAATCGTGAATCCGCTATTGCTGATCGGCGGGGCCGTCCTGGCGGTGGGCCTGGTCGGCCTGATCATCAGTGTGCTGCTGCGGCCGACCGGGTCGAAGGCTCATGTGACCGTCGCCGATCTCCAGGCCCGGCTCGCGCGGGAGCAGTCGGCTCCGTCACCCGAGGCGGACGGCCCGGTGGACGGTGAACCGGAATCCGGCTCGCCGGATACCGCCGACGCCGAGTCGGTCGATCCCGGGCGCGAGGAACGCGAGCAATCCGGCGCCGATGCCGACGAGCCCGGCGACGCAGCCGCGGATTCGGCGCCCGAGGACGAGGCGAACCAGGTACTCCTGCCGGATCATCGTCGCCGCAACCAATAGCCTCCGGTTAACCAGCGACCGGCACAGCGGAAATTCACCGATTTCTCGGGCTCAACGCGCTGCGGCCGGACCACATGCGCGAAGCACCGGCTCCAAGCGCGCGGTACTCGGGTAATTGCTCACCCTGCTGTCGCACGCGTCGGTCACGTCGGCACACGTAGTAGAACGATCAGCGCCGGACCCCGGGAGCTCGGAGCCGCGTCGACCGGTCCCGCGTCCACGGCCACAGGTCGTCGGATACGCCGAGGCAGTCGTTCTGACGTCGGGGCAAAAGTGCGGAACAGCGACGGGAACTCGACGCGCGGACGAGACGGCCATCTCCCTCGTCGCCCAGGTTCCGGCCGAGCGCGGCGGCACTCCACTTCCCCGACGCAGCGCATCGAGGGGACCCATCCACCGCTGATCAGGCGGGTTGGACCGCCGGTCGGCGGGAATAACCGGCCACAGAGCCGCACATACCGGTCGGCGCCGCGTCCAATCCCACTTGCACGACGCGCTCACTCGGCCCACACTTGATTTGCTGAAAATTAACTGCACGTTGGTGACGGTGCGTTGCGCTTCGGCCCCGCCACGTTCTGCCCCGGCCCGCCCCACCGAGAGGAGAAATGCGCCGTGACCGCCACCCAGATCGCCGTCCTCTGCTCGCTCGTCGGCGCGGCGAGCCTGCTCGCCACCGTCGGGTTGCTGCACGGACCGGCGAACCGGCGGCGCCGGGTCGGCGTCACCGAGCACGTGATCGCGGAACAACTGCCCGTCCCCGCGCTCCCGGTCTGTCCGATCGGCAGGCCGCAGCGACTACCCGTCGAGCCGTTGACGGTGGCGGAGGCGCACGAACTCATGCAGCGGCACCGGATCTGTGAACCCTCCGAGTGCGTCTACAAGTACGCGGCCTTCCGGACTCTGATCGAGGCGGGATACATGCGCGACCCGCATGCGGAAGGGGCCTGACCACATCCGCATGCGGCGCGAGAACGGATCAGGCCGCGGCGCAGGCGGGCCGGAGGGTGTTCATCGGCGGGCGGTCCAGCAGGGAGACCTCGGTGCGGTGCGCGGTGAACTCGTCGCCGACCAGCGGGAACTGGGTCAGTGCGGCGCCGGAGTCCTGGATACCGCTGCGACCGAGCACGGTGCCGATGATCTGGCGGCTCATCACCCCCAGGTCGGCCAGCGGGCGGTTGCGATGCGTGCGCACACCCAGGTTGACCTGACCGATCGCGGACATGCCGAGCCGGTCGTAGGTGTCGAGCAACAGCCCGATCTCCACCCCGTAGCCCGGGGCGAACGGCACCGAGGTGAGCAGTTCGCGGGTGCCCGCGTACTCACCGCCGAGCGGCTGCAACACCTGCGACAGCTCCGGTCGCAGCGCGGCCAGCAGGGGCCGGGCGACCAGTTCGGTGACGCGGCCGCCGCCGTGCGCGTCCACCGCGCCGCCTTGCCGCAACGGCCTGCGGTAATACGCTTTGGCCAGGTGCATGTCGTCCACCGTGAGCAGCGGACCGAGCAGCTTCGGCACGAAGGCGGGATCCGGGTCGATGAGGTCGGAGTCGACGAAGGCGATCAGATCGCCGCTGGTCACCGCCAGCGAGCGCCACAGCACCTCGCCCTTGCCCGCAACCGGCTCCAGCTCCGGAACCGCCTGCTCGCGGCTGATCACCTCGGCGCCCGCGGCGCGGGCCCGCTCCGCGGTGGCGTCGGTCGAGCCGGAGTCCAGCACGATCAGCTCGTCCACCAGCGTGCCGAGCAGCGGCCGGATGCTGGCCACCACGTCGGCCACGGTCCGTTCTTCGTTCAGCGCGGGCAGCACCACCGACACGGTGCGCCCGGCTTTCGCGGAGACGAGTTCGTCCACGCGCCAGTTCGGGGTGTCCCAGGTATTGGTCGTCGCCCAGGCGGGCTCACGGTGTTGAAATGTCATGCCAGACCTCGCAAGGTTCGCGCGGGGGGCCGGATGCCCTGGATAGCGGCGATCATGTCCACGACCCGCCGGGTCGCTGCGACTTCGTGGACACGAAAGACTCTGGCGCCTGCCGCCGCCGACCACGCTGTCGCCGCCAATGTGCCCTCCAGCCGTTCGGAAAGACCGACACCTAGAGTCTCCCCGATGAAATCCTTGTTGCTCAGCGCCATCAAGACTGGCCATCCGGTTTTAACAAGAACGTCGACTCGGCGCAACAGTTCGAGACCGTGATAAGTGTTTTTGCCGAAATCATGCGTCGGATCGATCAGGATCGAATCCCGGCGCACTCCCGCGGCGAGCGCTTCCTCGGCGGCCCGCACCACCGTTTCGGTGACCTCCTCCACCACGTCGGTGTAGCGGACGCGGTGCGGCCTGGTGCGCGGCACCGCGCCACCGGTATGGCTGCACACCACACCCGCACCGTGCGCGGCGGCCACCGGAACGAGATCGGGGTCGGCGCCGGCCCAGGTGTCGTTGATCAGATCCGCCCCCTCGCCCACCGCCGCCAGCGCAACATCGGCGCGCCAGGTGTCGACGCTGATCAGTAGCTCCGGGTACTTCGCGCGAATGGCCGCGACGAACGGCACCACCCGGCGCGTCTCCTCGGCCGCGTCCACCGAATCACCCGGCCCGGCTTTCACCCCGCCGATGTCGACGAGATCGGCGCCCTCGTCCACCGCGCGCGCCACGGCATCCATGGCCGCCGCATCGGTGAACGTGGCGCCGCGGTCGTAGAACGAGTCCGGGGTGCGGTTCACGATCGCCATCACGAGCGCCCGATCCGTCGCCACCGGCCGCCCGCACAGCGTGGGAAGCGGCGCCGCGGTCGAGCTGAACATGTCGCTCTCCCGCCTCTCCGCGAATCAGGCCGTACAAATCAGGAGACAGGGATCGCGGACAGGTCGTGTCGCCGGGGCATGGGCGGACCCGACGAGTAACCCGTGTGCTCGCGAAACCAGTGGTCTCCTAATTCTCAGACCGTACCAGTCGAGTGCCACAAGATCAGCCCGCAGTCCTGCGGCGGAGGTGGGGGAACCACCGCCACCAGGCTCTTTGCGGAGATGGCCGTCAGCTCTTCGGGGCGCGGCCCGCGGCTACGTCGGCGGCGTAATCGGCGTAGGCGGGGATGTATCCCTCGGTGCGGCCCGCGAGCACGTACAGCGTGCTGTCGGGATCGTCGGCGTAGCCCTGCTTACGCAGGTCCACCTTGCGGCTCTTGAACGTCGAAGTCTGTTCCAGCTCGTGCACGATGCGAATGAACAGCGGCACGGCGTAACCCGGCAACTGGTCGTAGGCCAGCTTCGCCACCGCCGCACCGTCGAATTCCGCGCCCGGATGCAGCGTCACCGCGGCCATGCCCGCCTTGCCGTCGGTTCCGGGGATGTCGACGCCGTAGACCACCGCCTGCTCGATCGACTCCGCCTTGCTCAGCGCGCCCTCCACTTCGGTGGTCGCCACGTTCTCCCCCTTCCAGCGGAACGTGTCGCCGAGCCGGTCCACGAACGCGATGTGGTGCCACCCCTGGTCGCGCACCAAGTCGCCGGTGTCGAACCAGACGTCCCCGGATTCGAAGCCGTCGCGCACCAGCTTGGCCTCGGAGGCGGCCTTGTCGGTGTAACCGTCGAACGGGGAGCGGTCGGTGACCTTGGCCAACAGCAGGCCGACGCCACCGGCGCCGACCCTGCGCAGGCGGCCGTTCTTGTCCCGCTTCGCCTTTCCGGTCTCCTCGTCGTACTCCACGACGGCATACGGCAGCGGACCGAAACCCGCCGTCCGGTCCACGCCGAATGCGTTGACGAAGGCGATGTTCGCCTCGCTCGCACCGTAGAACTCCACGATGCGCTCGATGCCGAACCGGGACTTGAACTCGTCCCACAATTCCGGACGCAATCCGTTGCCGACGGCGAGCCGGATCAGGTGCTGCCGGTCGGTCGGCTCGGCCGGCTGGTTGATCAGGTAGCGGCACAGTTCGCCGATGTAGATGAACGCCGTGGCCTGTTCGCGAATGACCTCGTCCCAGAACCGGGACGCGGAGAAACTCCGGCCGAGGGCGAACGTGCCGCCCGCGGCCAGGACCGCGGACAACGCGACCGTGAGCGCGTTGTTGTGGTAGAGCGGCAGGCAGCAGTACAGGGTGTCGTTGGCGCGCAGGCGGATTCCCAGGCCACCGAGTCCGCCCATGCTCTTGGTCCAGCGCAGATGGGTCATGACGCTGGCCTTCGGCAACCCGGTGGTGCCGGAGGTGAAGATGAGGAACGCCCGCTCGCGCGCGGTGACCTCCGCACAGCTCGGCGGGTCGCCGTCGTCGGCGTCGCGGGCCGCGTCGCGGAGTTCGTCGGCCGCGAGCACGTTGGTGGGCGGTTCGGGCAGCGAGTCGATCGCCTCGGCGCACTCCGCCCCCACCACGTTCAGCACGCTGTCGAGCAGGCCGAGGCTGTGCGCCAGCACCTGGTCGCGCTGATGGTGGTTGAGCAATCCGACGGTGGCCCCGAGCTTGACCGTCGCCAGCACGACGAACAGGGTTTCCGGCCGGTTGGTCATCAGCACGCCTACCACGTCGCCGCGCCGCACCCCGCGCCCCGCGAGCACGCTCGCGTACCGGTTCACCTCCGCGTTGGCCTCGCCGTAGGTGTAGCTCGCGCCCTCGAACCGCAGGAACAAGCGGTCCGGATGCCGGTGGGCGTTGCGCTGGAAATACAGCCCGACAGACGACTTGGAATCCGGCGTCACGAGCATGTTCAACGCGTTGCGGAGCATGCCGGGCGCGTCCAGGGCCATCGCGGGGAGATGCCGGGCGAGGTCGACCAAACTCACCGTCGAGCGGGCATCGGTGCTCACGTCTTCAGCTCTCCTCAGGGGGTAGGCGCGCCTCCAATGCCGCGAAAGCGGACGGGAGATCGGTCACCACGGTAATCCGGGACAACGCTGTCTGGGGCACGAACTTCCGCTCGTACAACTCGTCCAGCCAGGAGAACAGCCCGCGAAAGAATCCATTGGGATCCAGCACAACAACGGGTTTCTCGTGCTGTCCCAGGTAGCCGCCGGTCCAGGTCTCGAAGAACTCCTCGAGTGTGCCGATGCCGCCGGGCAGGGTGAGGAAGGCGTCGGCGCGGTCCTCCATCACCTGCTTGCGCTGGCGCATGGTGTCGGTGACGACGAGTTCGTCGGCGTCGACGTCGGCGACCTCCCGGTGCACCAGGTGCTTGGGGATCACACCGATGGTGTTCGCGCCGCCGGCGCGCGCCGCGGTGGCGATCGCGCCCATCATCGAGACGTGACCGCCGCCGGACACCAGTTGCCAACCGCGCCGGGCGATCTCGGTGCCGACCCGGGCGGCCAGCGAAAGATAGTCCTGGTCGGTCGTGCTCGCCGAACAGTAGACACAGACGGCGAAAGGCCGCTCGCTCACCACTGATCCTCCGTCCCGATCGCGTCCTCGGCGCCGCCCGCTATCGCGGCCGCCTGAATGATGTTCACGACCTCCTCGACGCTGTCGGTCACGTGCAGCAGTCCGAGGTCGCCCGGAGAGATCTTGCCGGACCCGCCCAGCGAATCGCGCAACCAATCGACCAGCCCGGACCAATACCTGGTGCCGAACAGGATGATCGGGAACCGGGTGATCTTGTGGGTCTGCACGAGCGTCAGCGCCTCGAACAACTCGTCGAGCGTGCCGAAGCCGCCGGGCAGGCAGATGAACGCCTGCGAGTACTTCACGAACATCGTCTTGCGGACGAAGAAGTACCGGAAATTGATGCCCAGGTCGACCCAGTCGTTGAGGCTCTGCTCGAACGGCAGCTCGATGCCGAGACCGATGGAGTAGCCGCCCGCCTCGCAGGCGCCTCGGTTGGCCGCCTCCATCGCGCCGGGACCGCCGCCGGTGATCACCGCGAAACCCGCCCGCGCCAGCGCGGCGCCGATGGCAAGTCCGGCCTGGTACTCCGGGTGGTCGGCGGAGGTGCGCGCCGAACCGAAGACCGTCACCGCTCGGGGCACCTCGGCGAGAGCGCCGAAGCCCTCGACGAACTCGGCCTGGATGCGCAGCACGCGCCATGGATCGGTGTGCACCCAGTCCGTGTCGCCGCGCCTGTCCAGCAAATTGCGGTCGGCGGTGCTGACGCCGTCGGCACGGTCGCGGCGGAACATGATCGGTCCGCGGAACTTCGGTGTCGACTTCGGCTGGTTGGCGACCTCACGGTCCGCGGCGTCGGTGGACATGCGTTCCACGCTACCGCCCGGCAAGAGCGTCTCACGGGCTGGACGGGAGAAGTCGTCCGACGTTCAGCCGGACGCGGGCGGGGCGAGACGCAGTCGCAATCTCGGCGGCCCGGGCGCACGGCACCGCGCGAATCGCGCGTGCGGCGAGCTGTGCCGAAGGCAGGAAGGCCCAAGACTCGTGTGCGCGCAGCCGGTCAGTCCCCAGTGCCGCTCAGGTAGCTGCGCAGCATGGCGGTTACGGCGGTGATCTGGTCGACCGGCACGTGCTCGTCGCGCTTGTGCGCGAGGTTGGGATCGCCGGGGCCGAAGTTGACGGCGGGGATGCCGCGAGCCGCGAAACGCGAGACGTCGGTCCAGCCGTACTTCGCGCGCACACCGCCGCCGCCGTGGCGCTGTACCGACGCGATCAGGTCCTTGGCCGCCGGAGCGGTCAGCCCCGGCAGCGCGCCCGGCGCCGAGTCGGTCACTTCGAAGGACAACTCCAGCCCGGCGAAGACCTCGCGCACGTGCTCGACGGCTTGGTCGACGGTGCGGTCGGGCGCGAAACGGAAGTTGACGTCCAGTTCGGCGGCGTCCGGCACCACGTTGCCCGCCACGCCGCCGGTGACCCGGACCGCGGACAGTCCCTCGCGATAGACGCAGCCGTCGATATCCACTTCCCGGGCGCGGTAGTCGGCGAGCCGCTGCAAGACCGGGGCCAAGCGGTGAATCGCGTTGTCGCCCAGCCATGCTCGCGCCGAGTGCGCGCGCACGCCCGAGGTGCTCAGCCGCACGCGCAGCGTGCCCTGGCAACCGGCCTCGATCCAGCCGCCGGACGGTTCGCCGAGCACCGCGAGGTCGCCGCTGAGCCAGTCGGGCAGGTCGCGCTCGATGTGCCCGAGGCCGTTGAACTCGGCGGCGATCTCCTCGCCGTCGTAGAAGATCAGGGTCAGGTCGTGCACCGGGTCGGCGACGGTGGCGGCCAGATGCAGGAAGACCGCGTCGCCGGATTTCATGTCCACCGAGCCGCAGCCGTAGAAGACCTGTTCGCCCGTCGGGCCCACCGCGAACCGGCCGGGCACGTTGTCGGCGATCGGCACGGTGTCCAAGTGCCCGGCCAGGATCACCCGGGTCGGCAACCCGCGGTGGGTGCGTGCCAGCACCACGTTCCCGTGCCGGAGGATCTCGAAGCCCGTCGTCTGCTCCAGCAGTGCCCGCTCCACCGCGTCGGTGATGGCGGCCTCGTCGCGCGAGACGCTCGGGATGTCGACGAGGGCGGCGGTCAGTGTGATCGGGTCCGCATGCAGGTCGATGGTCACGCGCTTCACCCTACGACCGCTCACCCGCCACGCCCGCACGCCAGTCCGCACCGGTCGGTGCGCCGCCCCTCGTCCGGGAACAGTCGTTGGTCGCGGCCGCACTCGGCCCGGACGCTCTTCAGCGCGGGAAAGGTGCGTGAGGTGGCGCGGGCCCGCGCGGACCACTCGGTGGACGCGGTGGTCGTCGTGAACCGCTGACCGTGCGGCAACGGCAGGTCTGACCGGTGCACTCGGCCGACCGGTCCCGGAGTTGCACGCGTATCGAGCCCGGTGATCGCGGTCTCCGGAGCAGCCGCACCATTGCCGGTCGCGGGTCGGTAACCTCTAGGCCGTGAGTATCCAGGGAGCAGCAGCAATCGGTATCGCCAACGTGACCGCGGACGGGACCGTGCTGGACACGTGGTACCCGAACCCGCAGCTGGGCGAGTTCGCCGAGACCGGCAGCAAGCGGCTGGACGAGGCGCCCGCGGAGTACGCGGCTCTGCTCGGCTTCGACGACGCCCGCGGAGTCGACGTGATCGCGGTGCACACCACGATCGCCGACCTGTCCGCCGCCCCGGTGGACGCGCACGACGTCTATCTGCGCCTGCACCTGCTCTCGCACCGCCTGGTCAAGCCGCACGAGGTGAGCTTGGACGGCCAGTTCGGCCTGCTCACCAACGTGGTGTGGACCAACCACGGCCCCGCCGCCGTAGAGGGCTTCGAGGCCACTCGCGCCAAGCTGCGCGCCCGCGGCCCCGTCACGGTGTACAGCGTGGACAAGTTCCCGCGCATGGTCGACTACGTGCTGCCCTCTGGCGTCCGCATCGGCGACGCCGACCGGGTCCGCCTCGGCGCGCACCTGGCCTCCGGCACCACCGTCATGCACGAGGGCTTCGTGAACTTCAACGCGGGCACCCTCGGCGCGTCCATGATCGAGGGCCGCGTCTCCGCGGGCGTCGTGGTCGGCGACGGCTCCGATATCGGCGGCGGCGCGTCCACCATGGGCACCCTGTCGGGCGGCGGCACCACAGTCATCTCCATCGGCGAACGGTCCCTGCTCGGCGCGAACTCCGGCCTCGGCATCCCCCTCGGCAACGACTGCGTCCTGGAGGCCGGCCTCTACCTCACCGCGGGCACGAAGGTCACCACCCCCGACGGCACCCTGGTCAAGGCCGCCGAACTCGCAGGCCGCGACAACCTCCTCTTCCGCCGCAACTCCACCACCGGCGCCGTCGAAGTAGTCCCCCGCAAGGGCACCGGCATCGAACTCAACGCCGACCTCCACGCCAACGACTGAACCGTTCCGCGAGCGGCCCATGGAGGAGAATCCTTCTCGCACTTCCGCGCAACCATGTGCCACTCACGGAGTTCGGATCAGGCCGAAGCCGCTTCCGAGAGCCCGAAGGCGATGACTCGCTGGGGATGGATGCGGATCATTTCGCGGGAGACGCCGGGGATGTACGGGTCGACGTCGGTGAGTGCTTCGGCGGTGCCGCGGATCTCGAGGCAGCGGACGCGCCACGGTTGGACCGACGCGACGTCGTCGACGACGAAGGCGACGTGGTCGTTGGTGGCGAGGTTGCGGAATTTCCACGAGTCGCCCATGTTCCAGCCCGCGATGTCGATGGTGCCCAGGTCGGCGTTGTAGCGGAAGCCGACCGGGTTGTTCTGCGGGGTGCCGTCGGGCCGGACGGTGGCCAGCCGGCCCAGCCGCTGGGTGTGCAGGTAGTCGATGTGTTCGGTGGTCAGAGTCGCAGTCATGCGCCGACCGTAGAACCTCTACCTAACTCGAGGTCAATCCCCGCGGTCAGCCCAGCTTCTTCTTCTGCACCTTGCCCATGGCGTTGCGCGGCAGCGCGTCGACCACCCGGATCTCGCGCGGGCGTTTGTGTACCGAAAGTTCTCCGGCCACATGATCGATCAACTCACGCTCGGTCGCGGCGCCGCGCAGCACGACGAAGGCGGTGATGCGCTGGCCGAGATCGTCGTCGGGCAGGCCGACCACCGCGGCTTCCGCGACCGCAGGGTGACCGAGCAGCACCGTCTCGACCTCGCCCGCGCCGACCCGGTAACCACCGGACTTGATCAGATCCACCGATTCCCGGCCGACGATGCGATGAAAGCCATCCGGGTCGATGGCGGCGACGTCGCCGGTCCGGAACCACCCGTCCTCGGTCCAGGTCCGCGCGGTCGCCTCCGGGCGATTCAGGTAACCGTCGAAGAGCATCGGTCCGGACACTTCCAAGCCCCCGATGCTCTCGCCGTCGTGCGGTACCGGAGCGCCGGACTCGTCCCGGATCCGGGTGCGCACACCGCGCACCGGCAATCCGACCCAGCCCGGTCTGCGCTCACCATCGGCCCGGGTGGACAGCGTGATCATGGTTTCGCTCATGCCGTAGCGCTCGACCGGCGCGTGCCCGGTCAACTCGCGCAGTCGCTCGAACACCGGCACCGGCAGCGGCGCGCTACCGGAGACCAGCAGCCGCGCGTCGGCCAATTGCTTCGCCGCGTCGGGGTCGTCGACCACCCGCGACCACACGGTGGGCACGCCGAAGTACAGCGAACCCTTGGCCGCCGCGTATGCCTGTGGCGTCGGCTTGCCGGTGTGGATCAGCGGACTGCCCACGCGCAGCGGACCGAGCAGGCCGAGGATCAGCCCGTGCACATGGAACAACGGAAGCCCGTGCACCAGCGTGTCACTCGCGGTCCAAGCCCATGCCTCGGCCAGGGCGTCCAGACCCGCGGCGATCGCGCCGCGACTGAGTAGCACACCTTTGGGCAGGCCGGTGGTTCCCGAGGTGTACAGCACGAAAGCCGTGGTGGCCGGGTCGGGTTCGGGATAGGTGTGCCAGGACCTGGCGTGCCGCCGCACCGGCACCACGGGTAGGTCGGCGCCCTCCGTCGCTTTCCCCAGCCACGCCTGAGCGCCCGAATCGGCCAGGATGTGCGCCCGTTCCGCGGTTCCGGAGTCCGGGGGGACCGGAACCACCGTGACGCCCGCGATCAGGCAGCCCACCACCGCGAGCACGGTTTCCACGGTCGGCTCGGCGAACACCGCCACCCGTTCCGCGCGCGCGACGCGTTCGGCCACCGAAGTGGCGGCGCCCAGCAGATCGCTGCGCGAGAGGGTGGCGCCGTCGATGGTGACGGCGTCGGGGATGTCCGCTCCGCCTGCGACGGCGAGCGGGTTCAGGGAGCTGAGCAGCAGCGGCGGACCGAACGGCATTCGCTCACGCTACTTCGGCGGATCAGCGGCGGCCGGGCGCACCGTGTCGGTGGTGCTGCCCGCGCTGAACGAAGAACGGACCGTGGCCGACGTGGTGGCCAGCATCCGGCCGCTGCTCGGCACGCTGGTGGGGTCGTGGACATGATCGCCGCTATCCAGGGCATCCGGCCCCCCGCACGAACCTTGCGAGGTCTGGCATGACATTTCAACACCGTGAGCCCGCCTGGGCGACGACCAATACTTGGGACACCCCGAACTGGCGCGTGGACGAACTCGTTTCCGCGAAAGGTGTCGCGGCATCCCACGCCGACCGGCGTCGAATGTGACGGTTGACACTCCCGCTGACGTGGTGAGAACGTTGGTGCATAGCTTTCTCAGCACTGCGAGGTCGACGATGACGAGGCCACTTCCCGCGACGCATCGTCCCGAATCGCCGGACTCCTTCGACATCGGGCGATACCTCGACGGCGTGGCCGGCCTGTTCGGCGGCGTCGCGAACGTCATCATGCAGCTGAGCGCTCCGCCGGTCGGTTACGGCGTGCTGGAGAGCACCGTCGACAGCGGAAACGTCATGTTGCATCCGGTCAAACGGCTGCGCACCACGTTGACCTACCTTTCCGTAGCGATGCTCGGCACCGACGAGGAACGCGCGGCCTACCGAGAAGCGATCAACGTCTCGCATCGTCCGGTCCACTCCACCGACTCGAGCCCGGTGCACTACAACGCCTTCGATCCCACATTGCAACTCTGGGTCGCGGCCTGCCTGCATTGGGGAGCGCGGGATCTGTACGAGCGCATGCACGGCCCGATGGACGAATCGACGGCCGACGCGTTCTACCGTCTCGGCGCCCGGCTCGGCACCACCCTCCAGATGCCCGCAGCGATGTGGCCTCCCGACCGCCGCGCCTTCGCCGAGTACTGGAGCGCGAATCTCGCCGCGACCAGCATCGATCCGACGGTCCGTGCCTACTTCGACGACCTCATCGACCTGCGCATGCTGCCGCGACCCGCGCAGCTGGCTTTCGGGCGCCTGCACCGCTTCTTCGTGACCGGATTGCTGCCCCGGCACCTGCGCGACGAGATGGGAATGACCTGGACCGACCGCGACGAACGCGTACTCGGCCACCTCCTGCGCGCCGTCGGGGCCGCCGAGTCCCGGCTGCCCCGACCGATCCGCGCATTCCCGCTGAACGCCTATCTCCTGGATATGCGCATCCGGCGTCGACTCGGCCTCCGTCTCGTCTGAGCCAACCCTCGTTTCATTCCAGTTACTGGTGGGCAATCGCATCTCGTATTGCTGATCGTGCCTGCACAGCGCCGTCCGACACGACGTGACGCCACCAGCCAGGAGGAGACGATGGGCTACCGAACGACGTTGACCGCGCTGATCGCCTGCGGGTTCCTGGCACTGGCCGCGCCGGTCGCCCGGGCCGAGGAATCCGCCGAAACCGAAGTGGCCGCGGTGCCGCCGCGCACAGCGATCTCCGTACGCACCTCGGTCGGCATCGGCTGGGGAACACCGAACGAACACGAGTCACGCTCGAGTCTGTCGCTGTCCAAGCTCTTCCTGGCCGACTACGCCCTGCGCCACGGCGACGGCTCGGCCGAGGACCGCATGCTGGGAGAGCAAATGATCCGCTACTCAGATGATGGAGCCGCGACCGTGATGGAGGCCAAGTATCCACAGGCCATCGCGGCCATCGCCGCCGAATACGGCCTCGCCCAGACGGTGCCGGGACCCAGTTGGGGCGCGGGGGCGACCAGCACGGCGAACGTGTCCGACTTCCTCGCCACCAAATTGCGCACCGATCCCGGATCACCGATCTTCGGATGGATGGCCGCAGCGGGATCGACGGCCCGAGACGGCACCGAACAGAACTGGGGCACCGCACGATGGCCCTTCGTCCAGGGCAGCAAATGGGGCTGGTCGGATTTCGGCGAGCCGGAGGTCGCCTCGACGTCCTACGGCCCCGGTTTCGCGGTGACCGCGCACACCCACGGCACCGCGGCCGAGCAGACCGCGGATGTCATGGCCGCGCTCGGGGCGATGCTCTTCGGCCTTCCGCAGCACCGCTGAAGTCAGCGCACCCGGAACGACACCACGACGTGATCGCGGGCGAACTGCCGGATCGACGCGTCGTCGCCGAGCGGTATGACGGTCTGCGGGGTCAGCGCCAGTGACAGCGCGGTGCGAGCGATCATCTCGGCCAGCGGCTCCGGATCGTATTCCGGCAACTTGCCTTCCCGCTGCAACCGCGTGACGAACTCGGCCAGGTAATCCCGGCCGAGTTCGATGACCGGCGCGCCCTGGGTGGTGAGGTACGGCAGCACGAGTTCGGGCTCGGTGGCCAGCAGCCGGTGGATCAGCTGGTTTCCTCGCAGGCCGTTGATGAACGCGGCGAACAGTTCGACGATCTGGTCCTCGGCGCTCGCGTCGCGATCGACCTGACGCTGGAGCGCGGCGTCGACCTCCTCGATGAAGTCGCGCGTCTGCCGCAGTCCGACGGCCCGGATCAGATCGGATTTGCTCGCGAAGCGGCGGTAGAGCGTGGCCAGCGACAATCCGCCGCGACGCGCCACTTCCACCATGCTGGTGCGCTTGATACCGAAGTCGAGGAACGCCAGCAGCGCCGCGTCCAGTACCCGCGCCTGGTTGCGATCCTCCGGGGCAGCGCTGCGCACCAGCGGCAGCAGCCTGGTCAGCCTGGCCATACCTCAACCCTATCCGCGACAGCGACACGATGACACTTTCAGCATTGCACGCCATCACCGCCTCCCCTCGGCGATTGACAGCCCACCGAGTCGATGAGAAAGATAAGACATTATCTTCTCATCGACCGATTCTCTGGGATCGGGCGAACACGAAAGACGAGGTCGACGATGACCGCGCCGCTGCGCACCGCCGAGCACGAACCGGATCCGAGCCAGACCCTCACCCCCGAGACGGTCGCGGAGTACGTCGACGGCGTCGCCGCCTTCCTCGGCGGCGCGGCGAACGTCATCATGCAGTTGAGCCTGCGCCCGGTCGGCCGCGGCGTGCTGGAGAGCACCGTCGACAGCGGCAAGGTCACGCTGCATCCGATCAAGCGGCTGCGTACCACCCTCACCTACATCGCCGTGGCGCTGCTCGGGTCGGATGACGAACGCCACGCCTACCGGGAAGCCGTCAACGTGTCGCACCGGTCGGTGCGCTCCACCGCCGCGAGCCCGGTCAAGTACAACGCCTTCGACCCGAATCTCCAGCTGTGGGTCGCCGCGTGCCTGTACTGGGGCATCGATGACCTCTACACCCGGATGCACGGCCCGATGGACGACGCGACCGCCGACGCCTTCTACACCTACGCCGCCCGCCTGGGCACCACCCTGCAGATGCGGCCGGAGATGTGGCCGGCGAATCGCGCGGAGTTCCAGCGGTACTGGGACGAGAACCTGAAGCGGCGCGGCATCGAGCCGGAGCTGCGGGACTACTTCAACGGCCTGGTCGACCTGAAGATGATGCCGCGACCGGTGCAGGTGGTCTTCGCCGGGCTACAGCGCTTCATGGTCACCGGTCTGCTTCCGCAGCACCTGCGCGACGAGATGGGCATGGCCTGGACCGACCGCGACCAGCGGCGGTTGGACCGGCTGCTGCGGATCCTCGGAGCCGTGCACGGCCGGCTGCCCGCGGTGGCACGCATGTTCCCGCTCAACGCCTATCTGTTCGACCTGCGCAGGCGCCTACGGCAGGGAAAGCCGCTGGTGTGATCACCTCTCCATGTGCGGGTAGCGGAAGTCGACAGGCGGCACGAAGGTCTCCTTGATCGTCCGCGGCGCGACCCAGCGCAGCAGGTTCAACGGGGAGCCGGCCTTGTCGTCGGTGCCGGAGGCGCGTGCGCCACCGAACGGCTGCTGCCCCACCACCGCACCCGTGGGCTTGTCGTTGACGTAGAAGTTGCCCGCCGCGAAACGCAGTGCGGCGTCGGCCTGTTCGATAGCGTATCGGTCCTGCGCGAACACCGCTCCGGTCAGCGCGTAAGGCGCCGCCGACTCGACTTCGGCGAGTATCGCACTGTAGGAGCCGGGTTCAGCGTCGTCGTAGACGTACACCGAAAGGATCGGGCCGAAATACTCGGTGGCGAACGATTCGTCGTGCGGATTGTCGGTCAGGAATACGGTCGGCCGGACGAACCAGCCTTCGCTGTCGTCGTAGGTTCCGCCGACCGGGATGGTGACGCCCGCGTCCGCGGCGCGCCGGATGGCCGCCGCATTCTTGTCGTACGCGCGCCGATCGATCAGCGCTCCACCGAAATTCGACAGGTCCGCGACGTCGCCATAGCTCAGCCGGTCGGCGTCGTGCAGGAACTCGTCGCCCATCGCGCGCCAGACCGACCGCGCGATGTAGGCACGCGAGGCCGCCGAGCACTTCTGACCCTGATACTCGTAGGCGCCGCGAATCAGGGCGGTGCGCAGCGCGCCGGGGTCGGCCGAGGAGTGCGCGACAATGAAGTCCTTGCCGCCGGTCTCCCCCACCAGGCGCGGATAGCCCTGATACCGACCGATATTCGTGCCCACTTGCTGCCAGAGGTACTGGAACGTCTTGGTGGAACCGGTGAAATGGATTCCCGCCAGCCGCGGATCGGCCAAGGCCACCTCCGACAGTTGCACCCCGTCGCCGGTGACCATGTTGATCACGCCGGGCGGCAAACCCGCCGCCTCCAACAGCCGCATCGTGTGGAACGCCGACAACGTCTGCGTCGGCGACGGCTTCCACACCACCGTGTTGCCCATCAGCGCGGGCGCGGTGGGCAGATTCCCGGCGATGGCGGTGAAGTTGAACGGTGTGATGGCGTAGACGAACCCTTCCAGCGGCCGATAGTCCATCCGGTTCCACACCCCGGCGCTGGAGCTGGGCTGTTGCTCCAGGATCTCCCGCGCGAACGCGACGTTGAACCGCCAGAAGTCGACCAGCTCGCACGGCGCATCGATCTCGGCTTGCTGGGCCGACTTCGACTGCCCGAGCATGGTGGCCGCGGCGATCGTCTCCCGCCACGGCCCGGCCAGCAGGTCCGCGGCGCGCAGCAGCACCGCGGCGCGCTCCTCGAACGGCAGCGCCCGCCAACCCGGGGCGGCGGCCATCGCGGCGTCGATGGCTCCGTGCGCTTCCGAGTGGGTGGTGTCGGTGTAGGTCCCCAGCACGTGCCTGTGCCGATGCGGTGTGACGATGTCGTGCCGTTCGCCGAGGCCGGGGCGATGCTTGCCGCCGACGACCAGCGGCACGTCGACGTGTTCTGCGGACAGCGCGGCAAGCTTGCCGAGAAGTAACTCCCGTTCGGGGCTTCCGGGCGCGTAGGAGTGCACCGGCTCGTTGCCGGGCGTGGGGACAACCGTGACAGCGTCCATACCTCAGGCTAGCTCGCCCGGCTGGGCGGGCGCGGACGCCGACACGCCCCGCTGTGCCTGTTGTGCGACCGCGGCCTCGAGCGATTGCCGCGCTCGCGCGCAGCGGCGACGAAGGTGGTGTCAGCCCGCGGCAAGCCGTTCGGCCGCCGCCGCGATCCGCTCGTCGGTCGCGGTCAGCGCGATCCGCACGTGCTCGCTCGCGCCGGGGCCGTAGAAGTCGCCGGGCGCGGCGAGGATGCCGCGATCGGCCAGCCATTCCAACGTGGTCCGGCACGGCTCACCACGCGTCGACCACAGATACAGGCCCGCCTCGGAGTGATCGATCCGGAAACCCGCGGCCTCCAGAGCCTTTCGCAACACCTCGCGGCGGACGCGGTACCGCTCGCGCTGGCGCGCCTCGTGCGCGTCGTCGCTGAGCGCGGCGGTCATCGCGGCCTGGATCGGGTACGGCACCATCATGCCCGCGTGCTTGCGCACTTCGAGCAGTTCCGCGACCAGCTCCGGGTCGCCCGTCACGAATCCGGCGCGGTAGCTGGCCAGGTTGGAGGTCTTGGACAGCGAATGCACGGCCAGCAGGTTGGTGTGGTCGCCGTCGCATACCTCGGGGTCGAGCAAGGAGACGCCGCGACCCTCCCAGGTCAGTCCCAGGTAGCACTCGTCGGAGGCGACGATCACGCCGCGCTCCCGCGCGAAGGCGACCACCTTGCGCAGATGTTCGATGCCGAGTATCCGGCCGGTCGGGTTGGACGGCGAGTTCACGTAGATCAGCGCGGGCGTCTGCGGACCGAACCGGGTCAGTCCGTCCGCGCGCAGCACCTGCGCGCCCGCCAGCAGCGCGCCGACCTCGTAGGTGGGGTAGGCGACCTCGGGGATGACGACCAGGTCGCCCGAGCCGAGCCCGAGCAGCCGGGGCAGCCCCGCGATCAGCTCTTTGGTGCCGATCGCGGGCAGCACGGCCGCGGGCTCGAGTCCGGTGATCCCGTAGCGCCGCTTCAGCGCGTCGACCGCGGCCGCGCGGAGCTCGGGGGTGCCATGCGTGGTCGGGTAACCGGGGACCGCCGCGACGGAGTTCAGCGCCGTCCGGATCAGCGGGTCGACCGGGTCGACCGGAGTGCCGACGGACAGGTCGATGATCCCGCCGGGGTGGGCGGCCGCCTTCACCTTCACCGAAGCGATGGTGTCCCAGGGAAAATCGGGCAGCAGACTGCTGACCCGGCCACGCGGTGACACGTCAGGTCTCACTCACTCGCCATCGGGGGCAGTTCCTTGATGAACGGCGGGTCGTAGTCGACCTTGCCGACCTTGGTCGCGCCGCCGGGCGAGCCCAGCTCATCGAAGAAATCGACGTTGGCGTTGACGTATCCGCTCCACTGGTCCGGGGTGTCGTCTTCGTAGAAGATCGCCTCCACCGGGCACACCGGCTCACATGCACCACAGTCCACGCATTCGTCGGGATGGATGTACAGCATGCGACCACCCTCGTAGATGCAGTCCACGGGGCATTCCTCGATGCATGCCTTGTCCTTCACGTCAACGCACGGTTCAGCGATGATGTACGGCACTGCCGCTCTCCTAGTCTGTCCTCGCCTGCGGGATAGTCCGCCCGGCGAAACCCTATCCCGGCAACCACACGTTACTACTGGTCAGCCTGCCCTAACTTCGGGGATCGCGCACGCCGACGCGAGGCCCGATTCGACTCCGCCACCCGATGTACGCGCTGGGGAGCGCGTTGTGGGAGGTAGCGGCGGAACGTGCCACGGCGGGTGCGGCATTGCGCCGGTCCGGGCTGCCCGCGGCCGACCGGAAATCCGATCGCACCGCGGGCTGGAACCTATCGCCGTCGCCGGACCGCCCGGCGCGGCTCCCTCGTCAGTCGACCAATACCGCCTGAAGCCCCGGAGCGCCGGACAACCGCTTGTGCTTCGGGACGCCGTAGGTCGTCGTCCGTTCCCGGGCCGGTCGTCCGATGCCGGAGGCGATCTCCACCAACTCGGCGACCGTCTTGGCCGAGCCGTGCTGCGAGCCCGCCATCCGGGAGATGGTCTCCTCCATCAACGTGCCGCCCAGATCGTTGGCGCCACTGTTGAGCATCACCCGCGTTCCGGTGATGCCCAGCTTGACCCAGCTGGTCTGGATGTTGTGGATCCGGCCGTGCAGCATGATCCTGGCCAGCGCGTGCGCGGCGCGGTTGTCCCGGTTGGTCGGCCCGGGCCGCGCGGCGCCCGCCAGGTACAGCGGCGCGCTCTGGTGCACGAACGGCAGCAGCACGAATTCGGTGAAACCGCCGGTCTCGTCCTGGATTCCACGCAGCACCCGCAGATGCCCGACCCAGTGCTTCGGGTTGTCCACGTGGCCGTACATCATGGTCGAACTGGACCGGATGCCCACCTGGTGCGCCGTGGTGATCACCTCGATCCACGCCGAGGTGGGCAGTTTGCCCTTGGTGAGCACCCAGCGCACCTCGTCGTCCAGGATCTCCGCGGCGGTGCCGGGGATGGTGTCCAGGCCCGCCTCCTTCAGCGCGACCAGCCACTCCCGGACGCTCTGGCCGCCGCGCGAGGCGCCGTTCACGATCTCCATCGGGCTGAAGGCGTGCACGTGCATCGACGGCACCCGCTGCTTGACCGCCCGCACCAGATCCGCGTACCCGGTGACCGGCAGGTCGGGGTCGATGCCGCCCTGCATGCACACCTCGGTGGCACCGTCGACATGCGCCTCCCAGGCCCGGTCGGCCACCTCGTGCGTGCTCAGGGTGAACGCGTCCGCGTCGCCCTTGCGCTGGGCGAACGCGCAGAACCGGCACCCGGTGTAGCAGATGTTGGTGAAGTTGATGTTCCGGTTCACCACGTAGGTGACGTCGTCGCCGACGGTGTCGCGGCGCAGTTGATCGGCCAGCGCGGCGACCGCGTCCAGCTCCGCGCCGTCCGCCGTGGCCAGCGCCAGATACTCGGCGTCGCTGAGCCCGGCCGGATCGCGTTCGGCGGCGCGCAGCGCGGCGAGCACGTCGGAGTCCAGCCGCTGCGGAACGGCGACGGCGAGATCGCGGGCCTGTTCACGAATGGTGTCCCAGTCGCCGAAGGCGCCTACGATGTCCTGCCCGAGGGCAGCGTCGCTGCGGGCCTCGGTGTTGCGGCCCTCGGTGTCGATGGCGGTGTTGAGGTCGACGCGTCCGGCCGACTCCCAGGACTCGTCCGGCTCCTGCCAGGGCAGGCCGACCGGGATCGCGTCCGGATTCGCCAGCCCCGTCACCGGGTCGGTGAGCGCGGCCACGTGCGCGCCGATCCGCGGATCGACCCACGGATTGCCCGCTCGCACGTACTTCGGGTGCGCGGAGGTCCGCTCGACCAGCTGATAGCCCGCCGCCTCGGTGATCTCCCGCAACGTGTCCAGGTTCGGCCATGGCCGCTCCGGGTTCACGTGGTCGGGCGTCACCGGCGAGACGCCGCCCCAGTCGTCGATGCCCGCCTCGATCAGCGCGCGGCACTCGGCGTGCGAGACCAGGTTCGGCGGCGCCTGCACCGGCACGTCCGGCCCGAGCAGCACGCGGGTGACCGCGATGGTGGCGAGGAATTCCTCCAGGCCCGCGTCCGGCACGTCCCGCATGGCGGTGTCGTCCTTGGCGCGGAAGTTCTGCACGATGACTTCCTGGATGTGTCCGAAAGCCTTGTGCTGCTTGCGAATCGCCATGATCGACTCGGCCCGCTCCGCCATCGTCTCGCCGATGCCGACCAGGATCCCGGTGGTGTAGGGCACCGAGAGACGTCCCGCGTCGGTGATCGCCCGCAGCCGCACGGCCGGGTCCTTGTCGGGGCTGCCGTAATGGCAGTTGCCCTTCTCGGTGAACAACCGGGCCGAGGTGGTCTCCAGCATCATGCCCATGGACTGCGCCACCGGCTTGAGCCGCGCGATCTCCTCCCACGACATCACGCCCGGGTTCAGGTGCGGCAGCAGGCCGGTCTCCTCCAGCACCATGATCGACACGGCGCGCAGGTAGTCCAGCGTGGAGTCGTAGCCGCGCTCGTCGAGCCACTGCGCGGCTTCCGGCCAGCGATCCTCGGGCCGGTCACCCAGCGTGAACAGCGCCTCTTTGCAGCCGAGGGCCGCGCCCCTGCGTGCGATGTCGAGCACCTCGTCGGGTTCGAGGAACATGCCCTTGCCCTCGGCGCGCAACTTGCCGGGCACCGTGACGAAGGTGCAGTAGTGGCACTTGTCCCGGCACAGCCTGGTCAACGGGATGAAGACGTTGCGGGAATAGCTGATCGTCTTCGGACGCCCCGCGGACGCCAGCCCGGCGTCGCGCACCCGCGCGGCGCTGCGACAGAGATCGGCCAGGTCGTCACCGGTCGCGTGCAGCAGCACCGCGGCCTCGTCCACGTTCAACGTGACACCGTCGCGGGCCCTGCGCAGCGCCCGGCGCATGGCCGATGGACTGGGCGGCGCGGATGGGACGCTCGGGTTCGGTAGGTCGGTCACGCCCTCGATCATGCGCTACACATCCGGAACTGTCTCCCTCCAGTGCTGGTTGCGACGAAGCGGACGAGTCACGGCTCCGCTCGCCACGGAGCCCACACGGGGACGTGGAGCACCGTTGAGCGTTGACAACTGTCCGGTACCCGAGGCTATTCCGGGGCACCCGAGCCGCGCGGCCCGCGCTCGGTCCTCGATCGTGGCCTCGGTGAGCGCCGCCGATTCGACTCGTTCCGGCACACGAGGCCCTCGCAGGTGAGGCCGGGCGCCAACTCATCGGCAACCGCCCGAGGCGCCCGAAACGGTTGTCGTACAACGAGGCTCGTTCCACGGTAGGAAGCCCCCTGCGGCCCTCGCGCTCACCCGTCCGACGGGTCCGCGCCCTCGCGGTGCGTCGCTCACCATCGACCCAACGGCGACCGCGTGATCGTGCAACGATTGGCGGCATGTCGCAGCCGCGCACGATCATGGCCGATCCGGCCTGGCGCCCCAGTCCGAAGGCGAAGCTCCTGTGGACTGTGCAGGCCGTCCTGACGTGGGTGATCCCGTTCGCGGCCCTGCTGGTGTGGGCGGTGGTCGACTCCGCGCATCGCGGGTGGCAGCTGGGATTCTTCCTGGTCGCGCTCGTGCCCGCCGCGCTGAACATCGGTGTCGCGCCGTGGTGGCGGTACGCGGTGCACCGCTGGGAGGTCACCGACGAGGCGGTCTACACCCGGGTCGGCTGGCTCACCCAGGAGAGCCGGGTCGCGCCGATCTCCCGCGTGCAGACCGTCGACACCGAACGCGGTCCGCTCGAACGCCTGCTCGGATTGGCGACCGTCACCGTGACCACCGCGTCCTCCGCGGGTGCGGTGCAGATCAGCGCGCTCGACCTTCCGGTCGCCGAGGAAACCGTGGCCCGGCTCACCCGGATCGCCGCCCAGCACCGTGGAGACGCGACATGAGCCCCGAGACGACCGGCGCCGAGCAGGACGGGCCGCCCTGGCAGCGGCTGGACAAGCGGATGCTGCTGGTCCATCCGATCACCGAAGTGGTGAAGTTCATCCCGGTGCTGATCGGTTCGGTGATCCTCGGGACCAGCAGCGGCAACCACGTGTGGAGCATCATTCCGCTCGCGTTGATCGTCGGGTTCGCGCTGACCCGCTGGTTCACCACGACGTATCGGGTCGGGCCCACGCACGTGGAGTTGCGCACCGGGCTGCTGGAACGCAAGAAACTGTCGGTGCCGCGGTCGCGGATCCGCTCGGTGGACATCGAAGCGGACCTGCTGCATCGGGCCCTCGGCCTGGCGGTGCTGGCGATCGGGACCGGCCGGCATGCGGAATCGGGCGAGAAGTTCAAGCTCGACGCCCTGGATGCCCGCGTCGTCCCGCCGTTGCGCGCCGCGCTGCTCGCCCATACGGCGGCCAGGGTGGGTCCGGGCGAAGAACGAAAAGAGCCGCGGCAGAACAGCTCCGATGGTTTCACGGCCCCGCGTACCCGGGCGCGGGAGATCGGGCACTGGAGTCCGGCGTGGGTGCGCTACGCCCCGTTGTCGCTGACCGGGTTCGCGATCATCGCGCCGATCGTCGGCTTCGCGCTGCAATACGGGCTCGGTGAGATCGTTTTCCGGTCCGACGCGGTGCACGACGTGGAAGACGGCGGCGTGCTCGTCCTCGCGCTCGCCGCGGCCGCGCTGCTGGGCGTCATCGTCGTCGTGGTCAGCGCTGCCGCGTGCGCGCACTATCTGACCACCTATTTCGGGTTGCGCGTCCGCGACGACGGCAAGACCTTGCAATTGCGCCACGGCCTGTTCACCACCCGCCAGATCACCCTCGACCGAGCCCGGCTGCGCGGAGCGACAGTCTCCGAACCGCTGCTGCTGCGGCTTGCGGGCGGCGCCGAACTCGAGGCGATCATGACCGGGCAGAACCCCCGGCAGCGAATCCTTCCGCAGGCCCCGCGTAGCGCCGTGGAGCACACCCTCGGCCATCTGCTCGCTCCAGAGGAAGTGCGAGACAACGAGTTTCCCGTCCGGCCGGAGGCGAGGCCCACCGGTTCCGGCGCGGCGGACGCGCACACCGTTCCGGCGCCGGGCAGCGCCCCGCTGACCGCGCACGGCCCGGCCGCACGGCGACGCAGGCATACCCGCGCGCTCGCGCCGGTCGTGCTCATCGCCGCGGCGATGGTCGTCAACTTCCTTGCTGGACAGCGCTATTCGCCGTGGTGGTGGCTACTGCCCGGCCTCACGCTCGCACTCGCACTCGCCCTCGCAGAGGACCGCTACCGCGGCCTTGGACACGCGGTACTTCCCCGCACAACCACCAGCCCCACCTGGCTGATCACCCGGGCCGGATCACTCGACCGCGACCGCGACTGCCTCGAGGCCCCCGGCATCATCGGCTGGACAGTGCGTCAAACCTTCTTCCAACGGCGCGCCGGGGTCGCCACGGTCGTCGCGGCCACCGCGGCGGGCAAGAAGCGCTACTCCGTGGTCGACCTTCCCGCCGACCGAGCATGGGAACTCATCCAAGCCGTCACACCAGGGCTGCCCGGGACCCGCTGAACCCACCCCCAAGTGTCGCTGATCGGTTGCCGAGCGGCGGCGGAGTTCAATGGACGCTGTGGTGACCAAGACCGAGCCGCACCATACGGAGCCGCGGATCGCCGACCGCCGGGTTCGGCAGATGCAGCGAGCGGACAAGTTCCGTTTGACCGCGGTGGGCGGGCTCGCCGCGCTCTCCCTGGACGCGTTGTCCAGCGTGGCCTACGGACCAGAGGCGATCGTGCTGGTGCTGGTCGCGGCGGGCGCGGCGGCCGTCTCCTGGACGTTGCCGGTTGCCTGCGCGATCGCCGCACTGTTGCTGGTGCTGGTGCTGTCCTACCGGCAAGTGATCGCCGTGCACCCGGACGGCGGTGGCGCGTACGCGGTCGCCAAGAAGCAGCTCGGCAGGCCCGCCGCGCTGCTCGCGGCCGCCAGCCTGGTCGTGGACTACGTGCTGACCGTCGCGGTGAGCCTCGCCGCCGGCGCGGCCAGCCTGGCCAGCGCCTTTCCCGCCCTGGCCCACGAACTGCTACCGATGACACTGATCGGCCTCGCGGCGCTGACCGTGATCAACCTGATCGGAGTGGCGGAATCCGCACGGGTGCTGATGGGGCCGACGATCCTGTTCGTCGTCCTGATCGGCGGTGTGATCGTTGTCGGGCTGCTGCGGCCGGAGCCGGTCGCGTTGATCGGCGGCGACCCGGGTCCGCTCGAGCCGGTCGAGGCGCTCGGAATCGTCTTGCTGCTCAAGGCCTTCGCGGCGGGATGCTCGTCGCTGACCGGTGTGGAAGCGATCGCCAACGCCGTGCCCGCTTTCCGCACCCCCGCGGTGCGCCGCGCGCAGCACACCGAGGTGGCGCTGGGCATCCTGCTCGGCGCGATGCTGCTCGGCCTGGCCGTGCTGATCCGCGAGCACCACGTCACGCCGCGCCCGAATGTGACCATCTTGGCCCAGCTGGCGGCGGCCGCGTTCGGCACCGGCTGGCTGTTCTATCTCACCAATCTCGCGGTCACCGCGGTGCTGCTGCTCGCGGCGAACACCAGTTTCGGCGGGCTCCCTGTGCTGCTGGCGCTGCTGGCCAAGGACCACAGGGCGCCGTCGCTGTTCGCGCTGCGGTCCGAGCGTCCGGTCTTCCGGTACGGGGTCACGGCACTCGCGTTATCGGCCGGGCTGGTGCTGCTGGCGGTCGATGCCGAAACCCATCGGCTGCTGCCGGTTTTCGCGATCGGCGTCTTCATCGGGTTCACCATCAGCCAGACCGGTCTGGTGCTGCACTGGTGGCGAGCGCGCGACCGCGGGTGGCTGCCGCGCGCACTGCTGAACGGATTCGGCGCGACGCTCACCGCCGTCGCGGGCGTCGTCCTGCTCGCGGAGAAGTTCACCGAGGGCGCGTGGCTGCTGCTGCTCGTCATTCCCGCGCTGGTGGCCCTCTTCTTCCGGATCGAGAATTACTACGCCGGCGTCGCGCGACAGCTGCGACTGCGGGAAATCCCGCCGCCGCCGCGACCGGCGCCGGAGGCCAAGGAGCTGGTGGTCGTCCCGGTGGTCACCATGAGCGAGGTGACCTATCGCGCCTTGGAAGCCGCGCTGCGCATGCGGGGCGAAATCGTCGCGGTGGCCGCGGACATCGATCCGGCCACGACCAAACGGCTCTGCGCCCAGTGGAAGGAGTGGGATCCCGGCGTGCCGCTCGTGGTGCTCCCCTGCCCGCATCGCAGCCTGGTGTCCACGCTCGTCGGCTACGTCCGCAAGCAGACCGCCGCCGGGCTCGGTGTCACCGTGCTGCTGGCGCATGTCGAAGCCCGGCACTGGTGGCAACGCCCGCTGCACAATCCGCGCGGACCGGTGCTCACAGCCGCGCTGCGCGTTCGCACCGAGGCCGTGATCGCGACCCTGGCGGTCCGGCTCGCGTGAGTCAGCGGCGGCCGAAGACGTGCGCGTTCGCCTGGATGTAGAGATAGGCCAGCGGCGGCAGCAGCCCGGCGAACAGCAACAGCGCCGTCCGCCAATCACTGCCGAGCAGAATGTCACCGCCGGGCCCGGCGCTCGCGCAGACCAGGAAGCCGAACGCCCACGCGACTAGCGGAAGGCCCAGCAGCGCGGGACGCCGGGTCACTGTTCGCGCACCCGCGACGAGCAGGACGTTCACCACTCCCGCCACCGCGGCGGAGACCGGGAAAACGACCGAGCCCAGATAGATCGGCAGGTAGAGCACCTCGAGCGCGAGGGTGAGCAGGGCGTCCACGATCAGGATCACGAGGATCGCCGAGCCGACGAGTCCTACGGGGATCCGGGTGGCGCCGGATGCCACGGGAGCGCGATCGCCTGCGTGGTCGTCGATCTTCGCCGTCACGGCACCGGCGGGTAGCCGAGGAGGGTCAACAAGTGGCTCTGCATGTCGGCGAACGCGTACAGCACCGTCATATACAGGTCGTGCTGCTCCTGCCAGTGCGGCCGCATGCTGTCGACGAACGCCGCGATCGCGTTCTGGACCTCCCAGTTGTACATACTGCCGAGTCTATTCCGGCGCGATCGGGCGCACGATCAGTTCTCCCGGTCGGCAGGCAGGGCGGCGACCACCGGAGGTTCGCCGGTCGGGTCGCCACGCTCCGCCGCTATGGCCAGCACTCGTTTACGCGCGGCGAACCAGCCGACGATCAGCGCGGGGACGATCAGGGCGATGGTCGCGACGGTCCACGTCCCCACCGGATAGTCGAACCCCGTCAGCACGACGACGAAAAACAGGAACACCAGCGTGAGCAGACCGGTATAGGGCGCGCCGAACATGCGGAAGGCGGGCCGCTGGATGCGTCCCCGGGTCGACCAGCGCCACAACTGCAGCTGGCACAACACGATGGTGGCCCAGGAGGCGACGATGCCCAGCGACGCCATGTTCAGCACGATCTCGAACGCCTGATCCGGGACGAGTCCGTTGAGCGCGATGCCGACCAGCGCGATCAGGCTGGTGAGCAGGATGCCGCCGTAGGGAACGCCGTTGCTGCCCATCACCCCGGTGAATTTCGGCGCGCTGCCGTTCATCGACATCGATCGCAGGATGCGGCCGGTCGAGTAGAGGCCGGCGTTCAGGCTGGAGAACGCCGCGGTCAGCACCACGAGATTCATCACGCTGCCGATGCCAGGGACGCCGAGCATGGTGAAGAAGGTGACGAACGGACTCTCGTCGGCCGTGTACCGCGTGTACGGCAGCAGCAATCCGAGCAGGACCAGCGAACCGACGTAGAAGACGGCGATCCGGAGGATCACCGAATTGATCGCCCGTGGCATGACCTGCTCCGGATGCTCCGTCTCCCCCGCCGCGGTGCCGACCAATTCGACGGCGGCATAAGCGAATACGACACCGGACACCACCACGACCAACGGCATGACGCCGGTCGGGAACAGGCCGCCGTGATCGGCGATCACGCTCGTCCCGGTCGCGGCGCCCCGCACGGTGAAGCGGCCGAGCAAGAAGATCGTGCCGACGATCAGGAACGCGCTGAGCGCGAAGACCTTCACCAGCGCGGCCCAGAACTCCATCTCACCGAACCACTTCACCGAGATCAGGTTGACGCCCAGCACGAGGACCAGCGCGATCAGCGCGAGCAACCATTGCGGAACGGCGGAGAACCCGGACCAATAGTGGAAGTACTGCGCGATCGCGGTGGTGTCGGCGATGCCGGTCATCGACCAGTTCAGGAAGTACATCCAGCCCGCGACGAACGCCGCCTTCTCACCGAAGAACTCGCGCGCGTAGGAGACGAACGACCCGGACGACGGCCGGTGCAGGACCAATTCGCCGAGCGCGCGCAGGATGAGGAACGCGAAGAACCCGCACACGCCATAGACCAGGAACAACCCGGGTCCGGCACTGGCCAGCCGCCCACCGGCGCCGAGGAACAGGCCGGTGCCGATGGCGCCGCCGATCGCGATCATCTGTAGCTGGCGCGGCTTCAGACTCTTGTGGTAGCCGTGGTCCTCGATGCTGAGGTGGGCGTTGTCGCCGCGCGCTGTCATGAACCGACGGATCCTCCGTTTCGATGTGCCGAGATCACGCCGAACCGTACCCGCCGCCCCGATACCGCCAACCGCCAGCCCTGGGGGTACAGGACCTCGCCGCCCGGACAAGTTCCGAAGAGGGCGGGCGAATTATGTGAAATGTCCGGCAATTGCGGGTAGCGTCCGCACTGCCGTCGGCGGGATCCGTCATTCCGGTGCGGCGAACAAATCGTGCTCCCGCCCGTCCGGACCGAGCGGACCGCGCCGACCCCGCACCAGGATGAAGTGCTCCTCGGGCAACACCGGCTGAGCGATACCGTTCGACAAGGCGAATTCCCGGCCGGACGGCGCGACCGTGACCTGTGTGGCATGCGCCCGCAGCGCGGCGCGCTTGGCCGAAAGCACCTCGGAGACGTCGATCGTGGTGGTCACCGCGTCGCTGGGCACACTCGCGAGTTCGCCCTCGGCGGGCAGTCGCCAACCGGGCGGCAGCGCGCCGGGCAGGCCAGCGGCCGTGCGCCGGGCCAGCGCCGCGGTGTGCAGACGCAGCATGTCGGCGTCGGTGACGGTCCAGTAGTACTTCGGGACATCCCAGCCCTCGCCCGCGGCGGCGTGCACCGCGGCCGTGGTGATCTCGTGCGCCCGGATGTGGTCCGGATGGCCGTAGCCGCCGTTCGGGTCGTAACCGACGACCACGCGCGGCCGCAGACGAAGGACGACGTCCGTGAGAGCCCGCACCGCCTCGTCTCCGGAGCGCACGAAGACGCGCGGCTTGTTCGCGGCGGGTGTGCCCGCCATCCCGGAGTCACGCCAGCGTCCCGCGCCCCCGAGCAAGTGCGGCGGCCCCGCGTCCAGCGCGTCCAGCGCGCGGGTCAGCTCGAGAATGCGATAGCCGCCGAGCTGGTCGGCGTGATCCGCCGCGAGCAGCGCCCAGTCGTCGCCGATCACCTCGCCCTCCTCACCGAGGGTGCAGGTGATCACGGTGACCGGCACGCCGCGACGGCGGTAGTGCGCGATCGTGCCGCCGGTGGTGATGGACTCGTCGTCCGGGTGGGCGTGTACCAGAAGCAGCCCACCGGTCCCCGCGGTCACGGGATCCTGCGCCACATGGACGCGTCGCCGAAGATGCCGACCTGGATCGCGCCGCTGAGCGAGGCGCCGTCCAGCCGAGGACCGGACGCGGCGACGGCGTTGTCCTGCACGATCGGCAGCACGGTCGCCATGGCCCACAGTTTGGGTTCGGCTTCGGCGAGCACCCGTCCCACGTCGCCGCCGCGCAGGGCGTCGTCGATCGCAGGTTGCAGGGTCGGATCGCACACACCGGACAGGTTGCTCGGCGCCCGCTGCGCCGCCTCGGCGATGGCCTGCGCCGGGCCGGTGACCCCTGGCAGCGCGGGCGGCGGGCAGCCATACCTGGAAGCAAGCACGGTCGCCGGATCGGAACCGGCCACCTCCCAGCCGACGATCGCGTCGACCGTGCCCTCCAGCAGTTCCTTGCCGTACAACTCGTCGGCGGCGACACTGCGCACCGTGGCGTCGATGCCCGCGCTGCGCAGCTGGTCGGCGGCGGTATTGGCCACGGCCAAGGCGGTGGCGTCCCGGTCGACCGCGCCGATGCGCACCGCCAGCGGCTTGCCGTCCTTGCCGACGGTGCGCGGCTGCGGGGCGGGCGAGGTCGGGGAAACCGCGGGCGGCGGCTCCGGCGCCCGGCCGTACCCCGCGGCGGCGAGCAGCGCGAACGCCTCCTCCGCCGACGGACGCGGCGGAGCGGTCGGTGCGTATCCGGGATCGGATGGTGCGAGCACCTGCGCGCGCGCCGGTTCCACCCAGTTGCCGGTCTGCGCGCCGACCGTGGCCAGCAGGGCAGGGTCCAGCAGGGCCAGCACACCCGAGCGGACCCGGGGATCGCTCAAGTCGCCCTTGCGTCCGTTGAGCGCCATCTGCAGCACTCGCGACTGCGGCATGATCGTGGTGCGCACGGAGGGAATCGCCCCCAGTTGCGCCTGGGTCGCCACGCCCCCGTGGACCAGCGCCATCTGCACGTCGCCGGTGCGCAGCGAGCCCGCCAGCTGCGCGGTCGTGCCGCCACGGCGGAGCAGGATCTGGCCCGGCATCGCCGGTGTGCCCCAGAAGCGGTCGTTGCGTTCCAGCAGCATCTCGTCACGGCCCGGGTCCGCCGAGCGGATCCCGAACGGCCCCCCGGACACTCGGACACCGTTGACCTGCCCGTTCATCCCCCTGGCGAACCCGCCGGGCGCGTCCTTGAGCAGATGAGACGGCAGCAGATCGGTGAACAGCTCCCGCCAGCCGGGGTAGGGCTGCGTCATCACGACGGTGACCGTCTTGCCGCCCGCCGACGAACTGACGTCCGAGATCATCCGGTAGCCGGCCGGGTCGACGACGCCCGGCTCGGAGATCATCTCCTGCCACAGGTAGCGGAAGTCCTCGGCCGCGATCGGCGCGCCATCCGACCAGGACGCCTCGTTGCGCAATTTGTAGGTGATCGTGAACGGTTCCTGCGCGGTGACTTCGGCGGAGACCAGCAGCGACGAATCCGGCACCCAGGCCGTCGCCCCTGGCCGCGCCGGATCGAGCACCGGCCGGAACGGACTCGGCAGCACCAGGGAGGCGATCGCCGAGGTCGCGGCGGACTGGTCCGAGCGCAGATGTGGATTGAACGCGGTGCCGATGGTGTCCAAAGCGACGACGACGGTCGTCTCCGCGGGCTTGACCGGTGTGGTCTTCGGACTGTCGGTGCTCTCGATGGGCGGCGGCGGATTCGCCGCACAGCTACTGATCAAGGTCAGCACTGCCACGGCCGGCAACAACGTGCGCCACGCTGCGCGTTTTCCTGCGCCCACTTTCACGCTCGGGAACTCTACCGTACGGTCGAGGCCGTTCCCAGATTCCTGCTGACCAGCGCGGAAACAACGCGGTCGAACGGATATGCGTAGTGTGGAAACACAGCGGCGGCGCAGGGCCGTGACATCACCCATACATACCGTGTCGAACCTCGGCAAATATTCGGCGTACCGTCGCGGAACAATAGGCTGCCGCACCCGAGGCACTACAATCCGCATGCGCATCCGTGTCGTTTGCGCAATCACACGCGCCGCCGACTCGGACATGAAGTGAACATTTGCGCCGACACGCCGAACGGGAGACGAATTCTATTCGTCTACGCACCATCCGGCCGACACGGCGACAACTCACACATGTGCTGGCACAACCACTCGCCGAGGCCCCTGGAGAGCCGGGAAAGCTCATCGCGTGCACGGCTCTGGATGACCACGGGTGCCGACAATATAAAGCAGGCGCACGACACAGCCAATTATTTTCACCCCCCACCACTACCCGCATGACGGAAAGTGGTCGAAAATTATCAAAATTTTCCCACCAGCCGTCGCCGCAGGAACATATTCCACGCGACCGAACTGATTTCGGACCTGCATACCGAGGGCTGAGCCGGTCACGGATCGAAATTACAGACAACGCAACCGATCAGCCCTCGAATATGTGGCACCCGACTTCACCACGGCACGCATCACAGGGCCGTCTCGAATTTCTTCCCATTGCACCATGCCTGGTGATGCCGAGGAATTGCGATCACACCCGAGGCGAACGCGAGGCTCGCGGTACACCCGCACGATGCGAGCGCCCGCGACTGCCCGACCAGCGGTCCGGCCCGGTATTCGGTGTCACCCGCGGTGACACCGAATACCGTGGCAGACAAGTTATTACAGCGCCGCGCGGTCGCGCGCCTTGCGCCGGGACAGTTCCCGTGCGCGCTCGTTCTGCCCGAGGACCACCTTGCGCACCCGGACCACCTCCGGGGTGACCTCCACGCACTCGTCGGCGGCGCAGAACTCCATGGCGCCTTCGAGATCCAGCTGCAACGGCTTGGCCAAGGTCTCGATCACGTCGGCGGTGGAGCTGCGCATGTTGGTCAGCTTCTTCTCGCGCGTGACGTTGATGTCCAGATCCTCCGCGCGCGGATTGACGCCGACGACATGCCCCTCGTAGGTGTCCGCGCCCGGCTCCACGAAGAACTGCCCGCGGTCGGCCAGCTGGATCATCGCGAACGGCGTCACCGAGCCCGACCGGTCGGAGACCAGCGAGCCGGTGTGCCTGGCCCGGATCTCGCCCGCCCACGGCGCGTAGCCGTGCGACACGGCGTTGGCGATGCCGGTGCCGCGGGTCTCGGTGAGGAAGTCGGTGCGGAAACCGATCAGGCCACGGGAGGGAACGATGAACTCCATCCGCACCCAGCCCGCGGCGTGGTTGCTCATCTGCACCATCTTGCCCTTGCGTGCGGCCAGCAACTGGGTGATCGCGCCGAGGTACTCCTCGGGGCAGTCGATGGTCAGCTCCTCGTACGGCTCGTGCACCTTGCCGTCGACCTGCTTGGTGACCACCTGCGGCTTGCCGACGGTCAGCTCGAAGCCCTCCCTGCGCATGGTCTCGACCAGGATGGCCAGCGCCAGCTCACCGCGGCCCTGCACCTCCCAGGCGTCCGGGCGCCCGATGTCGAGCACGCGCAGCGACACGTTGCCGACCAGCTCCTGGTCCAGGCGCGCCTTCACCATGCGGGCGGTCAACTTGTGCCCCTGCACCCGGCCGACCAGCGGCGAGGTGTTGGTGCCGATGGTGACCGAGATGGCGGGCTCGTCGACGGTGATGCGCGGCAGCGCGACCGGATCATCGATGTCGGCGAGGGTGTCGCCGATCATGATGTCCGGAATGCCCGCGATGGCGACGATGTCGCCCGCCACGGCCAGCTCGCCCGGCTTGCGCTCCACGCCGACGGTCTGCAGCAGTTCGGTGATCTTCACCTGCTTGACGCCGTCGGCGTGCATCCACGCGACGTTCTGTCCCTTGCGCAGTTCGCCGTTGTGGATGCGGACCAGCGCGAGACGACCGAGGAACGCCGAGGCGTCCAGGTTGGTGACGTGCGCCTGCAGCGGCGCGGACGCATCACCCTTCGGCGCGGGAATGTATTCCAGCAGCACGTCGAACAGCGCGTCGAGATTCTCCGCGGCCGGGGCGTTGCCGTTCTCCGGACGCTCCTTGGACGCCTTGCCCTCACGACCGGAGGCGTACAGCACCGGAAGGTCGAGCGCGAGCTCGGCGGCCTCGGCGGCGGCGTCGTCGAGATCGGAGGCCAGGTCCAGCAGTAGGTCGTGGCTCTCCTCGACGACCTCTTCGATGCGGGCGTCGGGGCGGTCGGTCTTGTTCACGACCAGGATCACCGGCAGCGACGCGGCCAGCGCCTTGCGCAGCACGAACCGGGTCTGCGGCAGCGGCCCCTCGGACGCGTCCACCAGCAGCACCACGCCGTCCACCATGGACAGGCCGCGCTCGACCTCACCACCGAAGTCGGCGTGGCCGGGGGTGTCGATGACGTTGATCACGGTGACCGAGCCGTCCGGGTGATGCCGGTGCACCGCCGTGTTCTTGGCGAGAATGGTGATGCCCTTCTCGCGTTCCAGGTCGCCGGAGTCCATCACACGATCGACGGGCTCGGCCCGCTCGGCGAAGGCGCCCGACTGGCGCAGCATGGCGTCGACCAGGGTCGTCTTGCCGTGGTCGACGTGAGCCACGATGGCGACGTTGCGAAAATCGCGTGCAGACGACACGCCTGAATCCTCCTGCTGTTCGGTGTTGGAGCCGACGGTGCTCGGTGTCCGGCGTGCACGGACCTTCCGTGATTACGCAGGCTGCCGCCTCCGGGGCCTGACGCACACGCCCGGCTCCCTGCGAATAGGTGGAGAATCGAAACTCACCAGGCATCGCGGCGAGCTATACCCTACCGGCAGTCGGTTCGAGGCACCGTTTCAGCCTTTGTACTAAGGGTATGCTAACCGCCGTGGGCAAGGTCAAAGCCAAGAAGGTTTCGAGCCTGAAACCGAAGAAGAAGTGCTGTCGGAAGAAGACGCGCTGCGTGAAGTGCCCCGTGGTCATCATGCGGATGAAGAAGTTCGAAGCGGCCGGTGTCACCGGCAAGGATCTGAAGAAGGCACTCAAGCAGGCGCGCGCTGCCTGACCCCCGCCGCCACCCTTTCCGGGGCGGCCCGAGGCGAGTAGTAAGGAGTGTTATGGCGCAGCAGGCACTGCTCTCCGAACCCGAAATCGCCGAAGCTCTCACCGAATTGCCGGAGTGGTCCAGGTCAGGGGACAACCTGACCCGCACCGTCGAGGCGGCCACCTTCCCCGCGGGCATCGAACTGGTGCGCCGCGTCGCCGAAGTCGCGGAGGAGGCGAACCATCATCCCGACATCGACATTCGCTGGCGCAAGGTCACGTTCAGCTTGTCGACGCACTCGGCGGGCGGGCTCACCGCGCTGGATGTAGCACTGGCCCACGAGATAGACCGGCTCTGTTGATCGGCAGCGCCTGCGGCGCTGCGTGTTCGCGGCCCTCTTGTGGCTCGCGAACGGCACATGCTCGGTCTCGCTTCGCTCGAAACCCGGAGTCGGGCCGTCGTATCGCGTTCCAGCCAGAAGGTCGAGTCTTCGCTGATCGCCGCTCGAGGCTGACCACAGCAGAGTCGGGCGAGTGCGGGCGAGTACTTATGCGGTGCGCGCGGGGCCCTCGGTGGTTGCGCGCGTTTCTTCCCCGTCGGCCGATCGCGTGTACCTGGCTCCGAAGCGGATCACCCAGAGGTAGAACGCCAGGACGCCGAGCACGTCGACGGCGCCGAGCCAGGCCAGTACGCCCGGGCGCGAGATGGTCCAGATCGAATCCTGGAAGAACGACAGCACCCACGGCACGCCGACGAGCATGGTCACCAGCCAGTACCCGGCGATCACCCGCGCGCCGGGCGCCCGGCGCAGCGGCCCGTACACCACCCAGAGCACCGTCGGCAGCAGCCACACCCAGTGATGCGACCACGAGATGGGCGAGACCATCAGTCCGAACAGTTGCACCACGATCAGCGTGCCGAGCCGGTCGTCCGCGCCGAGCGCGCGCCAAGCCAGGAACGCCAGCACTGCCACCACGAGCACGGCCGCGATCCACCACGGGCCGGACTCCACGTCGTAGCCGAGGATGCGGCTCAGTGTGCCCCGCAGCGACTGGTTCCACACCGACCCCACCGGACCGATCCGGTCGGCGTCACCGAGCAGTGTGCCGAAATACCGACGCGCCTCGACCGGCGCGATCAGGAAACTCAGCCCTACGGTCGCGCCGAAGACCACGGCCGACCACGCCACCGTCGCCCACCGCTTGCGCGCGACGAAGTACAACCCGGTGATCGCAGGCGTCAGTTTGATGCCCGCGACTATTCCGACCAGTCCACCGGACAGCCACCACCGCGAACTGCGAACCGCCAGCATCCCGCCGAGCACCAGGAAGACATTGACCTGGCCGTAGTCCATCGTGGTCCGGACCGGCTCCAGCCACAGCCCGAGCGCGGTCCACCCGACGGTGGCGGCCCGCCACTGCGGCGTGCGCAGCCGCTGCGCGCCGAACAGCAGCTCGAGACTGATGTGCACCACCGCGTACAGCGCCGCGGCGATGGCCAGCAACCAAGCCACCGCGACCAGGGTGAACGGCAGATAGTGCAGCGGGAAGAACACCAATGCCGCGAAAGGCGGATAAGTGAACGGCAAGGGGAAGTCCGGAGTCTTCTCCGCATAGGTGAAGTCGTAGAGCTGATCGGTCAACAACGCGGCCGACCCGCCGACGTAGACATGCAGGTCGACGAGGTTCATCCCATTCGGGGACAGCAGCATCCAGAGCAGCCGGGCCAGCACGGACAGGCCCAGCACCGACACGGCCCATCGGAGGTGACGATTCAAATCGCTGGCTTTCGGCTCGGGTGCGGTGCGTCGGTAGGCGCGCCCGGAGTTCGATGTCGAGGCGACAGCGCGGACGGCACCGATTAGATTAGCCGCAGCGCGAATCCGGTCGGTTCCACCCTCGAACCACCGATAACATTTGCATCAACTTTCACATCAGTAACATCTGGGCGCGGTATCTTCTGCTAACACTGATCGTCCACGGCGCTTTCCGGACGCCGCAGCTGTACACATAGCCGCAATGTCCCTAGAGTGACCCCCGAAACGATGGCTTTTAGCAATCGAACCCAGATGTACCCGAGGTAAGGACGGCCAGACCAGTGCTTCGCACCCGAGGATCGCGGATCGCATTGTCCGCACTCGCCGTCGCGGCGAGTGCCACGCTCGCCGCGCCGACGACAGCAATCGCGGCCCCCGCGACCGCCCCCGTGGCGACTACGAACAGCGTTCCCATGGTGCCCGAGGGCGTTCCGGTGGACGCGCTGGCCGCGCTCGCCCCAGCCATCGTCGGCGCCGTCGCGGGCCCCGCGGATATCGCGAGCCCGGCCGGCGTCGCGGGTCCGCAGTCGGCCATCCTCGATCAGGCCCGCAGGCTGCTGGCCACCTTGAACCTTCCGCCGCAGATCAAGTCGACGCTGGAACGGATCATCACCTTCCTGGACGGCAGCGGCGGCGGAGGCCCCGAGGTGCCGCAGGACGGACCGGTGATCGCCCAGTTCCTCTACCCGAGCATCGGCAAGGGCTGCATCGGCCCGTCCGCCGACTCGGTGGGCACCGCCCTCGCCGTGCCCGGGCCCGCCACGCTGCCGCCACCCGGCCCGCAGGCGGGCCAGACCGGGTTCGTCTTCACCGCGCTCGGTACCAAGGGGCCGACGCCGGTGCAGAACCCGCCGATGACGGTGCAGTGGCTGAACCTCGACACCCGCCAGTCGGGCGTCCTGCCGCTGACCGACGAGGCCAAGATCAACCCGGACGGCCCCGCCACGCTGTCCGCGATCGCCGACACGGGCAACGGCCGCGTCGTCGCGGTCGTCTCCGGCTCGCTGACCACCCAGTCCGGTGACGCGGAGGCGCGGACCTGCTCCTTCCTGCCGACACTCGGATTCTTCACCGTAGGCTGAGCTTCCGGTCGAGGGCGGCGACTCCATCGGGGTCGTCGCCCTTTTGGCGTTGCGATGACTCGGCGAATACCTGGTCTCGATCTGCCGCGCAGCCACACGAGGTGGCCGGACTGTGGTAGACCGCTATCTATGGCGACCACCGATTTCTCGAAATCCGCGGACGGTTCGAGACAGCCGGGTCATTCGATCCGGAGCAGGCGCTCGCACCGTTCCATCCTGTCGATCCGATCGGAGGGTTCCATCCTATCGATCGGCTCGGCATACTCGGTCCTGTCCATCGGCAGCGTGGGCTCGGTGCTGTCGATCGGATCTGTGGGATCGTTCGGGTCGGCGATCTCGTCGTTCTCGTTCGCCAGCCTCGGCTCCGCGTTCTCCGGCCTGTCCCGGTGGTCGTTGCTCTCCTGGCTCGGCGATCACGAGGCTCCGGACAGCCGCCCCTCCCTGCGGGTCGTCCCGGACGACGAGCCCGACCTGCGCGTCACCCCGATAAGCCACTGCCAGACGTAATATTCGGCAGCTGCTCGGTCTCGCTTCGCTCGAAAGACGGGATAGAGGCGAGCAGGCACGTACTGCGTCAGCCGCTCACCACTGCCCGTATTCGGGCGTGAGCACGTTGTTCACATCGATCCCCACACCGTCGATGGATTGCTTGTCGATCTCGACCTGGTGCAGGTTGGCGGCGGGGTGCACGAAGCCCTTGGGCGTGCCCCAGTTGTGCTGCCAGTACCAGGAAGCCAGGCTCGCGGTGCGGGCCAGCTCGATGGTCGGGGTGTTCGCGTAGACGCCGGTGTTCTCCCTGCCGAGCACGGCCTGCCAGCCCAGTAGGTACGGCGCGATCATGGTGGCGAAGTCGACCGGGGAGGGGTTGTCATCGATGGACGCGTAGATGGGCACGTTGTCCGGGCCACCGGCGGCGCGGTGCAACGCGAGCCCGCGCTCGGCGTGCCGCTTGCCCGCCTCCAGCCCGCCACGCCAGTCCGCGGTCGGTCCCTTACCGAATTGGTAGCACGAGACGATCTGCAGACCAGCCGCTTTGAGATCGTCGACTTCTGGCGATCGCAGCGGTTTGCCCGCCATCCACTCGGCGCCGGGCCTGCGATCGGACACGTAGCGGATCACGCCGATATGTCCGGCGTCGCGGATCGCCGCAGCGGACGGAACGCCTCCGGCGTAATCGATGAGGGTGCCCAGAGCTGGTCGCGCGGACGCGGGAGCTGCGGCGGCGGTCATGCCGACCACGGCCGCGGCGGCCGTGTAGGCGAACAGATCACGCCGGGATACCGAATTGGAACGCATCGTCGACTCCTTCGCGCAACCCGACATGGATGGCAGCGTGCCCGGCGCACCTTCCCCAAACCACCGCGCGCCGGGAGCCTCGAACGTGAACTCATTTCACCATATTCACACTGGAACCGCTAGACCCAGGAGAACCACGTTTCACATTCGCCACATAGGCTCGACGACGCGACCGGTTCACACAATGCCGTCGATGCGCGCGCCGACATCGATGGTGCGCATCGCCGGGTCGGCCAGTTCTTTGCGGATCACCGCCGCCACCTGCGCCACGACCTGCTTCTTTATCCCGGCGAGCGCACCGAGTGCGGCCGCGCGGGCACCCTGCGCGGTGAATTCCATCCGAATGTCGGCCGGGTCGGGCGGCGGCACGTCGATCACCACCCGCAAGGGGTCGGCAGCCCGGGCGGTGAGTGCCAAAGGCACCTCGACGTCAGCGCGATAGCGATTGGATTTCAGCACATCGACCGTGATGTCCAGGCTCACCGGCAGGGTCAGATCGAACGCGACCGGCTCCGTCGACCGGTCCGTCAGCCGCGGCATCCGTACCGTTCCCCGAACGGTCACGACGGCGCTCGCGCGCGGTCCGGTCCGCAGCGGACCGACCTCGATCAGCCTGCCCGCCAGTCGTTCCACCACGTCACACACTCGCTCGCGCGTCACGATGCGGGAGAAGAACCGATGCCCGAACTCGTCGTAGCCGATCCAAGCGAACGCGAGCTCGTCCCGATACGGCGAACGCTTGCCCGCGACCATGGCCTCGACGTCGAACACCAGCCCCCTGCGGGTCTGCGGGTCGGCAAGCATGGCGTTCACCCGGGAGGCGACCTCTCGCTGCACCACGCCCGCGATCGGGTCGAGCAACCATTCCCACGCCGAATCCACCGCCTGGGCGCGCAGGACGAAGCTGATGTCCCGCTGGGTGATCGGCGGGATATCGATGATGACGAGCACGGGTTCGGCGGTGCGGGCGTGCAGGGTCAAATCGATCTCCACCCTGGCCTCCAGCCGCAGTTTCCGGCCGCCGAGCAGCACCTTCAAGGTGAGCGACACCGGAACGGTGACGTCGAAGGTGACCTTCGGGCCGCTGCGCAGGACGCGCGGGGCGCCGACCTTCCCCTCGGCGACGAATCCGGCGAGCCCGGCCGGACCGATCGAGACCGGGCCGATGGTCATGCCGCGGCCCGCCATGCCGGAGATCGCGGACTCGATACGAGCGGCGTTCACGGCGTGCGTGACGAAACGCTCGCCGAATTCGGCGTAGTCGATCCAGCCGGGCGCACTACTCGGTTCGTCGGTCGGATGCATCGCTAGTTCCGCAACCCTCACCTCTCGATGGACACCCGACACGGTACGCGACCGGTCTCGTCCCACCCCGGAACGCACTGCGGCCCGAGATCCCCGTCCTGCCGATGAGGGGGAAGCAGGGCGGGGACCGGCGGCGGCGCTGCCGGGCACCGCCGCCTTCCATCGTAGGACTATCCGGCACCCCGTTTCACCCGCATATCGGTCGAATCCTGTTCGATGGAAGTGATCTTCACAATCGACCGAAACCGACCACCCCGGTCATGTCGCCCAGCACGAACCGGTGGATGCGCACCTCGCCGTACTCGTTGCCGCCGATCGTGGTCACCTGGCCGCCCTCGACTCGCAGGACGATGTTCGTATGCTGTCCGAACGGACTGGGCTCTCCGTACAGCAGCACGTCACCGGTGCGCGGTCGATAGTTCGAGCCGCTCGGGACGAACCGGCCGACGCTCTCGTAATACTCCCGCAAGGTATAGACGCCGGGAATCCGCCACGAACCCGAATTCGGGTTGGCCAGCGGCACACCGGCCTCGCGCAGCACCCAGCTGACGAAATCGGCGCACCACGCCTCCTCGGCTCCTTCCGCGTATTTCGTCCCCGCGCCGGGATCGGCGAACTCATGCTCGGCGACCGCGACGATTCCGGCCTGGGCCGCGTCGAGTGCCGAACGGTCCAGCGCGGGGAACTCGGTGAGGCGCTCGCCCGCGATCGCCCTGTGGTCCGTGCGGTCCTGCCACCAGAGACCACCGGCGATCCCGGCGGCGGCCACGCCGAGCACCACCAATGCGAGCGAGGCCCACCGCCCCGATCGCGATCCCAGTTGTCGTGTCATCGCTCCCCCGATTCGTTCGTGTGACGTTGTCGTCGAGCTTATGGAATTCGACGCGCGAGCACGCCGAACGGTTCCCGCGCCATCCGCCTGATTTCGGCGACCTAGCGGAGGGGCAACCCGGTGGAGCCGAAATCATGGACGGCACCGGGAAAATCGCGCTAGTCTCCGGAGAGACCAGCCGATGGGGAGGTACGGCCCTGGACACGCTGTGGACATTCATCGTGCACCGCCGGCACCAGTTGCTGGTCGACTCCTACCTGCACGTCTCGGCCGTGGTGCAATCGGTGCTGCTGGCGACGGTGGTCTCGGTTCTGATCGGAATCCTGGTCTACCGCAGCCCGTTCGGCTCGTCGATCGCCTCCGCGCTGGCGGGCGCGGTGCTCACCGTTCCGTCGTTCGCGCTGCTCGGCCTGCTGATCCCGGTGCTCGGTCTCGGTGTCGCACCGACGATCACCGCGCTCGTGGTGTACGCGCTGCTGCCGATCATGCGCAACACCATCATCGGACTCGCCTCGGTGGATCCGGCCGTGACCGACGCGGCCCGCGGCGTCGGGATGAACCGGCTGCGGGTGCTCGCCCGGATCGAACTGCCGCTGGCGTGGCCGGCGATCCTGGCCGGTATGCGGGTGAGCACCCAGCTGATCATGGGGATTCTCGCCCTCGCGGCATACGCCAAGGGCCCCGGACTCGGGAACCTGATCTTCTCCGGACTCGCGCGCCTCGGCAGCCCGAACGCGGTGCCGCAGGCGCTGGTCGGCACGATCCTCGTCGTCGTCCTCGCACTCGTCCTCGACGGGATCTACGTCCTGGTCGGGCGGCTCACCACCTCCAGGGGGATTCGTGACTGAAACCGAAACCAGCGACGGCCGCGCGGCATCCGTCGTCTCCGGCGTCGAGATCGTGCTGCACGCGGTGACCAAACACTATCCGGGACAGCGTGATCCGGCCGTGGACAGCGTCTCGCTGACCATCCCGGCCGGCGAGATCGTGGTCCTGGTCGGGCCGTCCGGCTGCGGCAAGACCACCACCATGCGAATGATCAACCGGCTGATCGAGCCCACCTCCGGAACCATCACGATCGACGGCCGCGACGCGGCCACGATCCAGCCCGACCGGTTGCGCCGCGGCATCGGCTACTCGATCCAGCAGGCGGGACTGTTCCCGCACCTGACCGTCGCGAAGAACGTCGCGACCGTACCGGGCCTGATCGGCTGGGATCGGCGGCGCGTCGCGGCACGGGTCGACGAGATGCTCGAGCTGGTCGGTCTCGATCCCGGCACCTTCCGCGACCGCTATCCCCGCCAGCTGTCCGGCGGCCAGCAGCAGCGCGTCGGCGTGGCCAGGGCATTGGCGGCAGACCCGCCCGTGCTGCTGATGGACGAGCCGTTCGGCGCGGTCGATCCGATCACCCGGGGATCGCTGCAGGACGAGTTGCTGCGGCTGCAAGGCGAACTCGGCAAGACGATCGTCTTCGTCACCCACGATTTCACCGAGGCGGTCAAGCTCGGCGACCGCATCGCCGTGCTCGGCGACCGGTCTCGGATCCTGCAATACGACACACCCGCTGCGATCCTGGCCGACCCGGCCGACGAGACGGTCGCCGGTTTCGTCGGCGCGGACGCCTCGCTCAAACAGCTCACCCTGACCCGGGTCGGGGATGTCGAACTCGGCGACTGCCCCACCGCCACCGAACAGGACACCGTCGACGAGTTGCGCGCCGCGCTCGCGGACCGCGACTGGCCGTGGGCGCTGGTACTGGACGGTCAGGGCAGGCCACGCCGCTGGGTCTCGGCCGAACAACTGGCCAACGCCGATTCGCTGCGCGATCTGGGAACGCCGGTGCCGGAGACGCTGGCGCTGAAATCGACGCTGCAGGACGCGCTCGAAGCCCTGCTCACCCATCAGAGCGCGACGGCGGTGGTGACCGGCGCGCGCGGCGACTACGCCGGGCTGATCACCATCGACACCCTGGTCGGCCACCTGTCGGCCCTGCGCGCCGAGCACGGAGCCGGGCGCTCCGCGACGGACGGCGCACCATGACCACTGCCGCCGCGTCACCCGCCACCCAGCGCAGGGCCGAGCGCATCCGGTTGGTCGTGCAGCCGGTGGCCGTGCTCCTGCTCACCGCGGGCGTGCTGGTGTGGGCGTTCGCCCGCGACCTGACCGTCACACAGCAGGCGAGCCTGAACGCGGGCAACGTCGCGACCGTCACCTGGCAGCACGTGCGGATCACCGCGACCGTGGTGCTGATCGTCGTCGCGGTGGCCGTCCCGCTCGGAACCCTGCTCACGCGACCGGGATTCCGACGGCTCACACCCGTTTTCGTCGGTATCGCGAATATCTGCGCGGCCGCGCCGGCCATCGGCCTGATCGTGCTGTTCTACCTGGCCACCCGCACCACCGGCTTCTGGATCGGCGTGGCGCCGATCGCGTTCTATTCGCTGCTTCCGGTGCTGCGCAACACCATTCTGGGCTATGAGCAGGTGGATCGGATGCTCATCGATGCGGGGCGCGGCCAGGGCATGTCGGCCGTGACGGTGTTGCGGCGCATCGAATTCCCGCTCGCGGTGCCCTACATCCTGGCCGGGCTGCGCACTTCGCTGGTGCTCGCGGTCGGCACCGCAACGCTGTCGTTCCTGGTGAGCGCGGGCGGGCTCGGCATTCTGATCGACACCGGCTACAAGCTGCGCGACGACGTCACCCTGGTGGTCGGCGCGGTGCTCGCGGTGGCGCTGGCCCTGCTGGTGGACTGGCTCGGCGCGCTCGCCGAAGCGTTTCTCGGGCCGAAGGGGCTGAAATGATCCGGGCGTGGCGCGCGCTGGCCCTCGGCCTGGGCTTGACGTTGCTGGCCGCCTGCGGGCTGCAATCCGGCGGCGCGGTGCCGCTGCGAGTCGGCCCCGGCAGCATCCGACCCGTGCCCGAACTGGAGGGTGTGCAGGTCACGGTGGGTTCCAAGGACTTCACGGAGCAGAACATCCTCGGCTATTTGATCGAGTTCGCTCTCTCGGCGGCGGGCGCCGAGGTGCGCGACCTGACCAACATCCAGGGCTCCAACAGCGTGCGAGATGCCCAATTGCACGGGCAGATCGACCTCGCCTACGACTACACCGGAACGGGCTGGATCAACTACCTCGGCAACGAGACTCCGGTGCCGGACGAGATTGGCCAGTTCCAGGCGGTGCGCGACGCCGACCTCGCCGCGCACGGCATGCTCTGGACGGCGCTCGCGCCGATGAACAACACCTACGCGCTGGTCATGAGCGCCCGCACCGCCCAGGAGACCGGTGTGCGCACGCTGTCGGACTACGCCCGATTGGCCGCCGCCGATCCGGCGGCCGCGGCGATCTGCGTCGGCACCGAGTTCAACGTCCGCCAGGACGGATTCCCCGGCCTGGCCCGCAAGTACGAGATCGACGCGAGCAAGGTGCGCAAGCAGATCGTGCAGGACGCCGTGGTCTACCAGGCGACCGCCGACGGCAGGCAGTGCCGCTTCGGCTCGGTCGCGGCCACCGACGGACGCATCCCGGCGCTGAATCTCGTTCTGCTGCAAGATGATCGCGGCTTCTTCCCGAAATACAACGCGGCGCTGGTGATGCGCCGGAGTTTCGCCGAGGCGCATCCGCAGGTGGATACGATCCTGACGCCGATCTCGCAGCGCCTCACCAACGAGGCCATCACCGAACTCAACCGTCAGGTCGACGTGGACGGACGCGAGCCCGCGGAGGTGGCCAGGGACTGGATGGTCGCCCAGGGATTCGTCACCGCGCGCTGATTTCCGTCGCGGGGAGAGCGTTCGGACTCCGCCTCGCCGGACCGGGCCAGGCCCGGTACACCGTCCGCTGGGCTCACCAAGTGAACCCAGCGTGCCCGGAAGCTCAGCGCGGATCGCGGCCCAGGTAGCGCAAGAGCTCTCCGAGAGCGCCGTCGGCCGGACCGTCGACGATCGCGGCGAAAGCACCCCACTGACGCAGCGGCTCGATGATCTCGGCCGTCTCGCCGCTGCCGGGCGCGGGGTGCGCGGCCCGCGCGGCGATGAGCAGGGCGGCGGCGAGTTCGTCGGTCAACGGCGACGGCTGGTCGGTCGCGATCGCGATGTCCCAGGCGTGCACCCCGGCATCCAGCGCGCACATGACCGCGGCCACCGGAGTGGCGAGCGCGCCGTGCGGCAGCGGCGTCGGCACGGTCTCGGTGGCGTCGTCGACCGTGGTCCAGGCGAAGGCGGTCTGCTCGACCGCCGCACGCACCGCGTCCGCGGGGGCGCCGTCGATCGTGCCGGAAGGCGCGAACGGGTTGTAGGCCGGGCCCTCTCCGACGCCGAGGGCCTCGGCGTAGGCCAGCTGATCACCGACGGCGTGCTGCAGCACCTGCGTCACATCCCAATCCGAGCACGGGGTGGGCAGGTGCCACTGATCCGCTCGCACACCGGCGACGACGCTCTCCAGCGCGCGGTAGGAATCGGCGAGCACGTCCCGCCAAACGGGAAGCAGAGTCGCGGCGGCGGTGGCGGTGGCGTTCATGTCGGAGCCTTTCGGTCGTTCTCGCTGATGACACAAGCCTATTCGGCCATTAGGCTACTTTTGTTCCTAATCAGCGAGGAGGGCGAAAGTGGCCTCGACCACACCGCGCCTGCTGCGGTTGCTGGCCCTGCTACAGGACCGTGCGTACACCGGCCGGGAGCTGGCCGAGCGCCTCGGCGTCACCGATCGCACACTGCGGCAGGACATTCAGCGGCTGCGCGAACTGGGCTACCCGGTGCATGCCGGACGCGGCGCGATCGGCGGCTACCGGCTCGGCCGCGGCGCGACCATGCCGCCCCTACTGCTGGACGACGACGAAGCGGTGGCCGTGGCGGTCGCGGTCGGCCTCGCCGAGGACGGCTCCACCGGAATCGCGGACATCGCCGAGCACGTCACGAAAGCACTGGGCAAACTGGACCAGATCCTGCCCAAACGATTGCAGCGCAAGGTATCCGCACTGCGGGATGCGACGGCCATCGGCCCGGCCACGACGGGGTCGCGCGAGCCGGACGCACCGGTTCCCGCCGCCGTGCTCACCACCCTCGCCGGCGCCATTCGCGACGGCGCGACGGTCCGGATCGCCGAAGCCGGGGCCGCGTCGTCCGTCGAGATCGAGCCGTACCGGCTGATCAACTGGCAACGCCGCTGGTACCTGGTCGCCTACAGCCTGGAAGACCACTCCTGGCGAGCGATCCCGGTCGCCCGCGTGCTGCGCGCGGAGACGAGTTCCCGCCGTTTCGCCGCGCGTTCGCTTCCCGACGACGACCTGGTCGCCTTCGTCATGCGCCACATCGCCACCCCCGGGTGGCGGGTGCAGGCCCGGGTGACCGTGCTCGCGCCCGCCGAGACCGTCATCGCCAGGATCAATCCCGCCGTCGGCGTGGTCGAGCCGGTGGACGCGGACACCTGCCTGCTCTACACGGGCGCGGACGCGCTGGAGACGATCGCCATCTACCTGTCCATGCTGATGATGGACTTCCGCGTCGACGGCCCGCCGGAACTCGTCGCCCACATCCGCACCCTGGGCCGCCGGTACACCGAGGCCGTCGCCGGCGCTTGAACCCCGGGCGTCAGGAATGCCCGGTGGTGGTCGCCGCGTCGGCGGTCTTCCGCATCGGGATCACGGCGGTCAGACCGATCGCGACCAGCGCCGCGGCCATCGCGATGAGGAAGGTGGTGTGGAAACCGTCGCGCGAGGGCAGCAGGTGCGGGCCGAGCCGCATGGTCATGTGCGCCAGCACCACGCTCATCACCGCGGCCGAGGTCGAGGTGCCGATCGAGCGCATCAGCGAGTTGAGGCCGTTGGCCGCGCCGGTCTCGGTGATCGGCACCGCGCCCATGATCAGCGCGGGCATCGCCGCGTACGCCAGGCCGACGCCGCCCGCGACGATCACCGCGGCGAGCATGATCTCCCAGACGCTGTTCATCAGCACCACCGCGCACAGATAACCGACCGCGATCACCGCGGAGCCGAGCGCGAGGGTGACCTTGGGCCCGCGGCTGGCCGACAGCCGCGCCGACACCGGTGACAGCAGCATCATCACGAAGCCGGTGGGGGCCAGCGCCAACCCTGCGGTGATCATGGACAGCCCGAAGCCGTATCCGGTCTGCTCCGGCGCCATCAGCAGCTGCGGAAAGGTCAGCGACATGGCGTAGAGCGAGAACCCGACGGCGATCGATGCCGCGTTGGTGAACAGGACCCTCGGCCGCGCCGAGACCCGTAGGTCCACCAGCGGTGAACGCTGCCGCAGTTCGAAAGCGCCCCAGCCGAGGAACACCACCACCGACACCGCGAACAGGGTCAGGATCCGGGCGCTGGCCCAACCCCAGTCCGCCCCTTTCGTGATCGCGACGAGCAGCGCGAGCAGCGCTACCGACAAACCGGCGGCGCCGCCGAAGTCGAACCGGGCGGGCGTGCGTACCGGCGACTCCGCGACGAACACGAAAACCAGGACGGCGCACACGACGCCGAGCGCGGCGGAGGTCCAGAACAGCACGTGCCAGTCGGCGTTCTGCGCGATGGCCGCCGCGACCGGCAGGCCGATCGCACCGCCGACGCCGAGCGTGGCGCTCATGATCGCCATCGCCGAACCCACACGCTCGGCGGGCAATTCGTCGCGCATGATGCTGATGCCGAGCGGGATGGCGCCGACCGCCGCACCTTGCAGCGAGCGACCGACGATCTCGGGCACCAGGGTGGAGAAGGACGCGCAGACCACCGACCCGGCGATCAGCAGAAGAAGATTCGCGAACAAGACGCGCCGCTTGCCGAACATATCGCCCAGACGGCCGCTGATCGGGGTCGCCACCGCGCCGGCCAGCAGCGTGGCCGTCACGACCCAGGAGGCGTTGGACGCGGAGGTGTGCAACAGCGTCGGCAGCGACGGAATGATCGGGATGACCAGCGTCTGCATGAGGGAGACGACGACACCGACCATGCCGAGCGTCGCGATGAGCAGTGCCGACGAGGGACTGTGCCGGTCGCCGGATTCAGAGACGCTCGAGGACGCGTCGGCAGCTACAGTCACATGTGCACGGTACATATGGTGTGTATGCTGCACAATTTGGTAAGTACGTGATCCGCGCGACATAGTGTGGTATGTCCGATTCCGGCCCCGGCGACAACGCGGCGCTGTACCGCCTCGTCTTCGAGCTGTCACTGCTGGCAAGGCACTTCCCCGCCGCAGTGCTCCGGCGTCCCGGCTTCCAGCTCGACCGCTCGGCGTATCTCATCCTGACCAGACTGGAACTGGACCATCCGCTGAGCCTGCGTGAGCTGTCCGAAGCGTTCCAACTGGACGTTTCGACGATCAACCGGCAGGTCGGAGCCATGCGCAAGCAAGGGTTGGTCGACCGGGTGCCCGACCCCGACGGCGGCATCGCCCGCAAGATCCGCGCCAGCGCCAAGGGACTGGATCTTTTGGCCTCCGACCGAAAGCAGAGCCGTCAAGGCATCGGCGCGGTGGTTGCCGAGTGGACCGAGGCCGACATCGATCAGTTCAGCAGGTTCATCGCGCGTTTCAACCAGTCGGTCGAGGACAAGGAGGACAACCCCTGGCCGCGCCCGCCCGGGCTGGAGTGACGAACGATCGGCCAGGACCCGGGCTGCCCGCCGCACGGCTACGCACCTCCGATCGAACCGGATGTCCGCCAGTCGCCCTTGTCCCAGGGACCACGGCGTCAGGCTCCGCGGTCCCGACCTCGGGCGAGTGGAAGAAGAAGCGTCATGCGGTATAGGGATGCTCGGCGCGGGCCGACCGCAGCGCGCGGCCCCACCAGACCAGCTGGCCGAGCAGCTGATCGGCCGCGGCCACCGGCATTTCCGGATCCGTCGGCTGCCCCGCGGCATCGAACCGCCTGCCCGCGTCGTGGAAGCTCACCGTGTCGCGCACGGTGACCGCGTGCAGCTCGGCGAACACCTGCCTGAGGTGCTCCACCGCGCGCAAGCCACCGGAGATGCCGCCGTAGGACACGAATCCCACCGGCTTGGCCCGCCATTCGGTGTAATGCCAGTCGATGGCGTTCTTGACCGGCGCCGGATAACTGTGGTTGTACTCGGGTGTCACGACGACGAACCCGTCCGCCGCGGCCAGGCGGGGGCCGACCGCTGCCAGCGCCCGCGGCGCCTCGGGTTCGGGGTGATGGGAAAGCCGTTCCGGCAGAAACGTTTCGGCCAGGTCGACAACGTCGACGTTGACGTCGTCGCGCCGCTCGGCGTGGGCGGCGAACCACTTGGCGACGGTCGGTCCGAAGCGGCCCGCTCGAGTGCTGCCGACGATCAGGGCGAGCTGGATCGGTTGGTCGGACATGGTGGATTCCCTTCGACGCGTTCGATGTCCAGAACAGCGTCGAACCTGAACAACGGTTCAGGTCAAATCGGCTCGATCGCCGATCAGACCTCCAGATCCTCTTCGATCCCCCGCAGGCGGTGCCGGGCCAACGCCAGGTTCGCCCGGCCCCGGTCCAGGGCGAGGTAGAGGAACAGGCCCTTGGACTTGCGGCCGGTCATCGGCCGGATGATGTGGTATTGCCCGGACAGCGTGATGAGGATGTCCTCGATGTCCTCTTTGAGCCCCAGCTGGTCCATGGTGCGCAGCTTGGCGCGCACCACCTCGGTGTTGCCCGCACCCGCGACTTGGAGGTCCAGGGACTTGGAGCTGCCGAGCATGCCCAGCGCCATGCCGCTGTTGTAGTCGACGACGGCGGCGCCGATCGCGCCGTCGATCACCATCATGTCTTTGAGGGCCAGATCCATATTGGACATATGCTTTCCTTTCAGTGGGTTTTCGTTGCTTGTTCGCTTCCCGCGTCGGTGGTCACCGGCGTCAGCAAGTCGGCGATCGCGCGGGCCGCCGGACGGGATTCCAGATGCAGCCTGCCGATGTTCACCTCGGGGGCGGCCAAAACGGTCAGCGATGTCCAGCCCGCCGCGTAGATGACCACGTGCCCACCGGTGCCGCGGACCACGACCTCGCTGAACCCGCCGCCGTGCGCGGTGGTGGCAAGCCGGTGAGACAGCGACAGCTGCGAAGCGGCCATGGCGGCCATCCCGTTCGGCTCGATCTGCGCAGGCAGATCATGGGCGACCAACAGTCCGTCGTTGGACGCGACCAGCGCGCCGGTCAGCCACGGAACTCGATTGCGCAGCGCTTTCAACTCCGTGAGCACCGCCGCGTTCGGTTCGGGTCCGGACATCGCCACCTTGGTCAACCTTCTTCCCATCCAATCGCCGAGCAGTTTCTTCCGCGTGGTCACGCGAGCTCCTCCAAAGCCGCCTGCAGGCGGACGAGCAGGTCCCGGTCGGGCGGCTCCAGCCGATCGGCGACCGGGACCGGTGGCGCCGAGTGCCTGCCACGGCGGCGGGGAAGCCGGCCCGACTCGGCGATCACGGGCGTGACCGCGACGGGCTCGTGGCGCACCGGCTCGAGCCCGACCGGCCCGGCCGCCACCGGGACCGGTGGCGCGAGGGGCGGCTCGATCAGGCCCGCCGCGGTCAGATCCCGCACCGCCACCAGGCATCCGTAGGTGGTCCGGCCGAGTTCGCGACCGATCTCCGCGACGCTGCGCCTGCCATCCGCGGCGGCCAGCACCTCGGCCTGCCCTCCGGTGAGCACCAAACGCCGTCGCCGCACTCGGCGGACCGGCACGACCGGGACGCGATCGACCACGTCGGCGGGCCACGGCCCGGACTCGGGATCGCCGCGCCGCGCGCACTCCTGCACGAGAGCACGGGGCGTGATGTGGCACACGGGGGCCAGCCAGTGCGGCGGGGCCGGGCGGAACTCCGGGACGGCGGGCGAGGCCAGCAAGAAATAGGCGGCATCGAAAACCGAGAGCATCGCGAGCGTTTCCAGCCGTGGCCGCCCCAGCACACGGCCAGGATCGCCCGCATCGGCGCGCCGCCAGTCCTCGGCGGTCGCCACGCCCGCCTCGACGACCAGCCGGTCCAGCCCGGTGGTGCGACTACAGTCGGCGGAAACGATCGCGCCTTCGGCGAGATGGAAAGCGCCGTCGCCCGCGTGCAGCACCCCCGTACGTCCTTCCTGCTCCAACCGCCGCAATTCGACCGCGAGTTCAGGACTCATGCGCGTCCTCGGCCAATTCATCGAGAATTCCGCGCAGTTGGTATCGCGCCATCGCGAGATTTCCGGCGTCCTCGTCGAACAGCACGTGCACGAAAAGTCGTCCGTCGAAGTCGCCGTTCACCAGGTTCAACAGGTGATATCCGCGGGTGCCGCAGACGATGATCTCGGTGACGTCGTCACCGTCGGTCGACAATGCCGGGCAGGCGAGCACCGCGCGCACCACATCCGTTGTGGCAGCGGCATCTTCGTGCTCGTCCACCAGGTCGTGCCTGCCGTCGGCGGCGATCGCCAGACCGCTCGCGCCGTCCACCAGCGTCACGCTGCGCGCACCGGGAATATCCATGATGCGTTTCAGACAACCGTCGATTCCGATCACGCGCCACCACTTGTCATGTGAGGGGGTTTACGGGTTCCAGACGCTACACACGGGCACCGTGCGATGTACAGCAAATCGGTGAGAAATTTCCGGTAAAAAACATCGTCGCTGGAAACGCCCGATAAATACCTTTCGGTATTCAATACCTATTGGTATTCAATACCCTTCGGTTTTCGGTTTCCGACACGCCGACCCGGCCACAATAAATCCTCGATACGGCCGCTCGACGGCCCCCGTGCCACTTTCCCGGCACGCCTGCGTCCGCGCAGGCACGAACATGTACCGCCGGAACGACACGGCCGCGCGCGTCTTCTCGCTGTGCGCGGCGCACGGAGGCAGGGACATCCCCGGAGACCGCAAGGGCAAGTAGTGATCTCGCAGCAATCGCCAGATCGGCCGCACTGCCCGCCCGCGAAGCCGCGACTTCAGCGCCTGCCGCGCAGGTAGTCGCTGACCACGGCGGCGCCCAAGCCGTCCAGGCCGGGCGCCACCACGCGGCCGCCGCTGCGGCGGGCCACCAGGTCGACGAACGCGGCCAGGCGCGGGTCCTCGCCGAGCATGAACACCGTCACCGACGCACCCAGCTTGGCCAAGGCGTCGACCTGCGCCATCGTCACCGCCAGCGTGCGTTGCGCGGGGGGCCAGTTGAAGTAGGTCTCCCCGTCCGGCTCCAAGTGCGCGGTCGGCTCACCGTCGGTGACCACCAGCACGACCGGTACCGCGTCCGGGTGCTTGCGCAGGTGCGCCGCGGCCAGCAGCAGTGCGTGGTGCAGATTGGTGCCCTGTTCCCAAACGCCTTCCAGCGCGGTGAGTTCGCCGATGTCCACGGTCGTCGCGTGCCTGCCGAAGGTGATCACGCTCAACGCGTCGGAGCGGAACCGGGTGCCGATCAGATGGTGCAGCGCGAGAGCGGTGCGCTTCATCGGCACCCATCTGCCGTCCTGCACCATCGACCAGGACGTGTCGACGCACAGCGCGACGGCGGCCCTGGAGCGCTGCTCGGTCTCCATGATCTCGACGTCGGAAACGTCCAGCCGCACCTGACGATTACCCGTCGACGCCGACCGCAGCACGGCATTGCGCACGGTCCGCGACACGTCCCACGGCTCGGTATCGCCGAAGCGCCAGGCCCGGGAGCCGCCGGTCGGCTCGCCCGCGGCACCGGCCGCAGCGGTGTCCCGTTCGCCGCGCCGAGACCGCAAGCGCCCGACGACATCACGCAGCGCCACCTCGCCGAGACGCCGCAAAGCCTTGGGCGTCAACCGGAGCGAGCCGTCCTGCGCCCGTTCGAAGATGCCTTGCCTGCGCAATTCGCGTTCCAGTTCGGCCAGCCGCGCGGCGTCCACGCTCGCGTCCGCGCCGAGGTGGCGCTCCAGCGCGTCCAGATCGATGTCCTCCAGCCGGGCGCCCGCGTAGGTCTGGCCGAGTTGCTCGGCGAGCGCGTCGAGTTCGGCGAGATCTTGCAGGGCCTGCGCGCCCGCGCCGAGGCCGAGCGGATCCTCGCCGCGGAACCGCCGCGCGGAGTTCCAGTCCTCACCGGGACGCAGCGCCCGCAGATGCGCGTCCAGCGCGGCCACCTGCTGGGCGATCGCCGGATCGCCGAACGCCTGGCCGATCAACTCGGACAGCTCCGCGCGCTGCTGCTCGGTCATCGAATTCATCATGCGCTGCGCGGCGGCGGCTCGGGCCGCGAGCGCGTCGATCAATTCCTCGGTGTCACGCGGGTTCTCCGGGAAGAACTCGCCGTGCTCGGCCATGAACTCGGCGAACCGCTGCTCGGTGTTCTCGCCCCTGACATGGGCGGCGAGCAGGTCGTTGAGGTCGGACATCATCCGTCTGACCCGCTCGACGTCCTCCGGGGTGGTGTTCTGCAAAGCCTGTTTCATGCCCTGGAAGCGCGATTCCAGCAGCTCGCGGCCGAGCAGGTCGCGGATCTTCTGATAGTTCTCGCGGCCGGTCTCCGATCGCCAGGCGTAGTCGGCGAGTTCGGTGACGGCGGCGGCCGTGCTCGACGGCAGGGCGTCCAGCTGCGCTTCGGCGAACCTGGCGTCGTCGGAGGGGTCGGGGAACAGTGCGCCGCGCTCGGCTTCCAGCGCCTCCTCCAGCAGTTCCCGGACCTGCTGTAACGTGCCGTCCAGCCGATGGCTGCGGGCGATCTCCGCGCGGCGCTGCCACAACCGGCGAGTCAGCTCCTCCAATCCCGGCGTGCCGCGGGTGCCGCGCCGCAACAGCTCTTGCAGGGCGTTGCGTGGCGAGCTGCCCTCCATCACGTCGCGACCGATCCGGTCCAGTGCCTCGCGCAGGTCCAGCGGGGGCGCCAAGGGATCGGGCCCCTCGTGGTAGGGGCCATAGGAGTAGCGCTCGGGGTTCGTCACGATGCCTCGCCGGGAACAGCGGCGGTCATCGGCCGTACACCGCCAGACCGTCGTCGGAGTCCTTCGCGATCCGCCGGGCCAGGTAGAGCGCCTCCAGCGCGAACTCGACGGCCGAGGCGATCCGTGGCGGCGGATCGGCCGCGTCGACGCCGAGCCGTCCGGCCACCTCGTGCAGGACCGGCAGTTCGGGCAACGCCGAGAGGACCTCCGCGCCGGGCACGCGTTCGCCGGTGGTGACCAGATGCCCGTCCCCGACCGCCTCGGCCAGCGGCCGCAGATTCAATCCACCGAGCAATGCCCGCGCGGTCTCGGAGAACGAGCGGCGCAGCAGATGGGTGAGATGTTCCTGCTCACGCCCCTCCTCGCCGGACTCGAATTCCAGCTTGCCGCGCAAGACGGCGGGAACGGATTCCAGGTCGACCGGACGCGCCACGGCAGGGCTCTCCCCCGTCACCGCGGACCTGCGCAAAGCCGCCGCGGCCACCGTCTCGGCCGCGGCCACGGCGAAACGAGCGGATACGCCGGACCGCTGGTCGATCGCGGACGACTCGCGCAATTGCCGCACGAACCGTGCGAGCACCTCGATCAGTGGGTCGCCCACTTCGGCAACGAGCTCGGCCTCCTGGCGCACCAGCGCGACCTCGGCTTCCACGCTGAGCGGGTAGTGAGTGCGAATTTCCGCGCCGAAGCGGTCTTTCAGCGGCGTGATGATCCGGCCGCGGTTGGTGTAGTCCTCCGGGTTGGCGGTGGCGACCAGCAGCACGTCCAGCGGAAGGCGCAGAGTGTAGCCGCGGACCTGGATGTCGCGCTCCTCCATCACGTTCAGCAACGCGACCTGGATACGTTCGGCGAGATCGGGCAGCTCGTTGATCGCCACGATGCCGCGATGCGCGCGCGGGACGAGTCCGAAATGGATGGTCTCGGGGTCGCCGAGACTGCGGCCCTCGGCCACCTTCACCGGGTCGACGTCGCCGATCAGGTCGCCGACGGAAGTGTCCGGGGTGGCGAGCTTCTCGGCGTACCGCTCCGAGCGATGCCGCCACGTGACGGGCAGGTCGTCGCCGAGTTCGGCGGCCAGCCTGCGACCGGCGGGGCTGATCGGGTCGAGCGGATGTTCGCCCAGTTCGGCGCCCGCGATCACGGGCGTCCATTCGTCCAGCAGGCCGACCAGGGTACGCAGCAGCCGGGTCTTGCCCTGGCCGCGCTCACCGAGCAGCACGACGTCGTGGCCCGCCAGCAGGGCGCGTTCCAGCTGCGGCACGACCGTCCGGTCGAACCCGACGATGCCGGGCCACGGGTCGCCGCCGGAACTAAGCAGCGTCAGGAGGTTCTCGCGGATCTCGGTCTTCACGCCACGCGGCAGGTAGCCGGCCGAACGTAGCTCGCCCGCGGTCGTGGGCAGGTGTTCGGGAACTTTCACGAATTCGACGCTACGTCCATTCCGCCATCGGGTCGACCGAAAGAAATCAATGGACCGCTAGATTGCTAGCATGCTAGCGTCGATCTCGATGACATCCCGGGCAACCGAAGCGACCGAAGGGAAGCGATATGACGACGAAGGGCATCGAGGGCGTCCACGTGGAGACGCACAATTGGGGCGCGACCGCGAGATTCTTCCTAGCCCTCAGCTATGAGCCGGAATTCACCACCGACCACAACTCCGGGCTGTTCCGCAACGGCGACGGACCCTATGTCTTCATCGCGGAGATCCCGAAGAACCAGACGCCCCGCACCCAACTGGTGCTGACCGTCACCGACGCCGACGCGTTCCAGCCGAACGGCGATATCGACGTGGTCGCACCGTTCGAGGCAACCCATTACGGCACAAAGGAAATGACGGTCCGCGATCCCGACGGGCGCACCTGGAGTCTGCAGGCTCAGAGCTGAAAACGCCCCACGCCGAGACACTGTGGGCCGGTGCGCCGCGCCGCAATACGGTCCAACGCTCCGGCACGCCGTCCGTTTGCGGGTAGGCGGCAGGACGGACCGTAAACGAACTCGCCAAGTCGGCCGGACTCGCTGATAGTGCTGTCGCCGAATCGATTACGGCCCGCTCAGGTCATCGCGTGGTGAGTTGCGGTTCGTTGGACGCGTGCGGCGCGCTCGCGGCTGGGGCCTCCGGTTCGTGCATGACCGGAGACGGGTGCACGGCACCGGCCTGCGTGACCTGTTCCATCCGCGGCGCGTGGTCGTTGCCATCGGGTGCGTAGTGCTGGGCCATGCCCGGCTCCAGCGCACGACCATTCGACTCCGAATGCGTCGCGGCAGCCTCCGAGAGCGCGACCTGCCCGGTGGGCTTCACCGTGCCAACGGCGTTCGACTCGGGGCGCACCTCGGGGGCCGCCGAGAGCGGGATATGTTCGGTGACCGCCTCGGCCGCGCTGTGAGCCGTCGACTCGGGATGCGTTTCGGCGGTCTCGCCGCGCGCACCATGCTCGTGGGCCGCCTCCGCGAATCCGGGGGCACTCGGCTCGGGCACGGCCACGGAAGGCTCCACCGACTGCTCGCCCGGCTCCCCCTGCCTGCCGGTGCGAATCCGGTCGAGCGTCTGTCGCACCGCCGCCGCCAGACGTGCGTCCAGGACAGCTTCGTCCGGACTGGCCGCGGCGGCCACTCCCGGACCGCCCGTACCGGCCGCGGACGGCCGTTCGACCGCGGGCAGCCGCGTCGTTGCCAGCCACAGCTCCGTGAGTTCGGGTGCCGCGACGGCGGGCGTGGCGATCGGTACTTCGGCGGCGGGCTGCTGCCCCGCCTCAGCGGCCTGTCCGTGCTGCGGAGCCTCGGGGCCCGAGCCCTCCCGGCCGGGTGCGGGCGGCTCGGTCGCGGCGGATTCGCTCGCACGGCGAGCCGTCGGCTCCATGAGGATGCTCGGCAGGATCTGGTTCCCGGCGCCGCCGACCTGGGTGAGCGCCGCCAGTCGTTCCTGGAGATCTTCGTGGTCGGGGACGGCGGCGGTCGCCTGCTCGATCGCGCGCCCGTATCGCTCGGCGACGAGCCGGTGGGTGACGAGCGCGACGCCGATCATGATGGGCGCGATCGCGTGGATGCCGATCCCGGCCACCTCGCCCGTCCTGATGTAGGGAAACGTGTTCAACGCGATACTCGCCGTCAGCAGGACGCCCTCGACGGTGTAGACCTGCCACAGCCGATCGATCACGCCCCACTCGGCGGTATCCCCGGTGGACAGCATCAGCGCGACGAGTACCGCGCTGATCAGCGCTTCCAGACCGTAGGACAGCCAGAACATCGGATTGGTCGCACCGCCGGACGGCGCGATGTTCTGCTGCACCGTGACCGCGGAGAACAGCATCGAGAACGCGACGACTCCGGCCAGCAATCCCAGCACCCGCGGCTTGCGCTGATGCAGGCGGGCGACTTTCGCGTGCGGGCTGCTGCTGTGCCGCTGCTCACCGATCGCCTGGGCGGCCCGCAGCAAGTCGGCGGCTTCCCGTTCGGCCAGCTCGGCGGCCGTACGCCGTACCCGCTCCGCGGCGTCGGCGGCCGCCTGGATGCGCGCCCGTTTCTCGTGGCGTTCATAGTCACGCACGAGCTCGGCCAACTCGCGGGAGGCGGCGAGCTCACGCTCCGATAATGCTTCGAGCAGCGCCGGATCGTCCTGGTGGGCCAATCGCTCATGCGCGATCTGCACTCGATCCGGCAGCGCGCCTGCCACCAGATCATCCATCGGCGACGCCCCGGCGGGCGCGTTGGTCGTGAAACGACGGAACATCAGCAAAGAACCTTTCCGACGGTCGAGTGTTCCAGACGCAGCGCGCCATCGCTGCCTCGGCCGTCGAACCGGACGACCGACCCGGCCGAGAACGAAAAGATAACTCGTCATCGAAATCCGTTCGACCCGACGAGCAATCGAGACTACTCGAGGGCAGCGGGACGAATCCCCCAGGACAGCGTTGGATTCCAACTCGGTCGGCCCATCCGGCCCGCGCTCAGTAGCCCTTCGGCGAACGGTTCGGATCCGCTTGCTGGACCTTGGCCTGCAGGTCGTGGCCGTCCCGGGAAACGTCGTACCGTTCCATCACGTAGTTCATGCTGGCGGCGACATTGGCCACCGGGTCGTGAATGTTGTTCGACGTTCCCCCCACGTGATAGGCCTGGAAGGTGCCGGGGATGGTCTGGGTAAGTCCCCTGGACGCGTGTCCGGCGGCAGCGTTGCTGTCCCAGTTGTTGACGGCGTTCGGATTTCCGCCGGATTCCCGTTCGATCAGAACCCGGTAGCCGCGCTTCCAGTACTCGCGGGCCACCGGATCGGTGATGCCGAGCGCGTCGAGCGCGCCGTCGATCGCGGCGTCGACCGAGACGTTGCCCTGGTAGCGCGCGTAATCAGCGGTCGTCGCGGCAGGCACGAAGCCAGGGCCGGGTGAGTAACTGCGCTGCATGTAGTTGCTCGGCACGTAGTTGCTGCCCGCCGATGCGGGGGAGTACGTGGGCGCGGAGCCGTCGATGTCGTTCGCGTGCACTTGGACGCGGTCGGTGGCCTTCGCGATCTCGTCGTGTACGTCGTCGATCGTCTTCAGCACGGCGTTCGCCAGCCTGATCTCTGTGTGCGGAGCGATGTACTGCTTGCCCGGACTCGCCCCGGGAGCCGCGTCCAGCGTCGCCTGCAGATCTTTGACATGCTGCTTTATAGCGGCGAAGGCGCCGCTGGAGATGTCGTAGGTGCCGTAGGCGGACAAGTCGACGTTGTCGTCTTGCTTGCGAATGTCGTTCTTGATGTCGTCGAACGCCTGCGCGTGGTTGGCGTAACCCTCGGCCATGACCGACTTCTTGTCGTCACCGGTGACGAGCTTCTCGTCGCGCAGCAACTTCACCACATCCGGCGCCTGCGAAGGCGAACCCGTCGCCAGCAGATCCGCCGAGGTCTGGATCGTCTGGCGGCCCAGTTCGATGACCGACTTCAGGCCCGGGCTCGCGTCCGCGGGCGGGTCCAGCTTCACCACCCAGCGCTCGGTGCTCATCGAGACACCCGGGCCCCGGACGGCAGCGGCCTTGCGAATACCAGCATCATCACCTCACGCCTGACAACGCTCACGAGGCCGTGCGTGGCCTACCAGTCCGACGCGGTCGAGTATTCCGCAACGCCGGATGCCCTTTTCCCGCCGCTGGGAGTAACGGCTTCGAGCAGCCACATCGCCACGGACGCGCGGCGATCGGCGCGGCGCGCGAAGACGTCAGATCGTCGCGGGGCGGCGAGCGCCACGGCGCCGCGGACGCAGCTGGTAGAGGCGATACCAGGCCAGCGCGAGGAAGATGGCTCCCAACCCGGCGACCACTCCCATATCGAGCAGCCACGTGCCGATGGTGTGTTTCCACAGCGGGTCGGGCCCGCCCTCGTGCGGCGAGAGAGTGTCGAGGTCGAGAGTGGCGGCTCCCGCAGCGAACCCCCACCGAGCCGGCGCGAAATATGCCAGCTGCTCCAGGACGGGAGTGCCGGGCAAGCGCACCAGCCCGCCGGTGAGCACCAGTTGCGCCATGGACAGCACGATGAGCAACGGCAGCGTCTTCTCCGAGGTGTTCACCGATACCGATACCAGCAAGCCCAGTGCCAGCGACGAGATGCCGAGCAACGCCATCATCAGCATCAACTCCAGCTCGACCGAGGTGAACAGCCCCTTGGGCGGCATACTGACCCCGATGGTGCCGATAAGGACTAGCACGACCGCTTGGAGCGTGGTGATCACGCCGAGGACCAGCAGTTTCGACATCAAATAAACTCCGGCCGACAATCCCGCCGCGCGTTCTCTGCGATAGATCGTCTGTTCCTTGACGATCTCCCGGATCGAGTTGCCGGTGCCGACGAAGCACGCCGCGAACGCCAGGATCATGAGTTTGGTCGCGGCATCGACGTTCGTTCCCGGCGCACCGGTGAATCCCTGACCGGCCGGCACGGCCGCGATCAACCCACCGAGCAGCAGGGGCATGACACCGAGCAGTGCCAGATAACTGCGGTCCGAGGCGATCACCGCGAGATACCGCCTGCACAACGTGCTGAGCTGGCTGAACTTGGACTGCGACGGTGGTGGCGCCGTCGGTGTGTGCACTTCCGCGGGGCCGACCTCGTCGGGCGGGCCGACGGCCACGTAACGCTCGTAACGGAGCGACTCGCGGAACTCACCGGCCCAGTCGCGCTCTTCCTCGCGGTCGAATGCCTGGAACACCTCGGCCCAGCTGCCCGCGGCGAACTGCTGCAACCCTTCCGCGGGCGGGCCGTAATAGGCCAGACGGCCGCCGGGCACCAGGACCAGCAGGCGGTCGCAGGCATCGAGGTTCGCGACGCTGTGAGTGACGACGATGACCGTACGCCCGTCGTGCGCCAGTCCCGACAGCATTTCCATGACCGTCTTGTCCAGACCGGGATCCAAGCCGGATGTCGGTTCGTCGAGGAACAGCAAGGAGGGTTTGGTCAGCAGTTCCAGTGCCACGCTCACGCGTTTGCGCTGCCCACCCGAGAGCCGATCGATGCGGGTATCGGCGTGCCGCGCCAAGCCGAGCTCGTCGAGGACCTCGTCGACCCGCTGTTCGCGTTCCTCGCGGCCCGTGTCACCGGGGAAACGCAGCTCGGCCGCGTAGAGCAGCGCCCGCCGCGTCGGCAGCTGGTTGTGCAGAATGTCTTCCTGCGGTACCAATCCGATGCGGTGGCGGAGTTCGTCGTAGTTGGTGTACAGATCGCGGCCGTCGTAGAGCACCGTCCCCTCTGTCGCGGGCCGCAATCCGGTGATCGCGCCGAGCAGTGTCGATTTGCCCGCCCCACTCGGCCCGATCACCCCCACGAGCGATTTACCCGGGATGGGGAACCGCACGCTGTCCATCAACACCTTGCCCTCGGGTGTCCGCACGGTGATGTTCTGCACGCAGACCGATACGTCACCGGTGTCGACGAACTCGCGCAGTTCGTCGCCCACCAGCCGGAAGGTGGTGTGGCCCATGCCGATCAAGTCGGCTTCGGAGAGATCGGCGGCATCGACGCGGGCGCCGTTGACGTAGGTGCCGTTGTGGCTGTCGAGGTCGACGATCCGGTATCTGCCCGTGCCGATGGTCCGCAACTCGGCGTGATGGCGGGAGACCATGAGATCGTGCGCGACGATGTCGTTGTCCGCGGCGCGTCCGATCCGGAGAGTGGGCGATGTTATCCGGACCACCGCACTGGGATGGTGCGCCGCGGGCGCGGATCGCGATACCCGCCGGGGTAAGCCCGGCTCGAACTTCGTGACCGTAGCCTCGTCGTCGAGCGTGTAACCGGGATTCGGGACGATCATCGTGTCGCCGCCGGAATCGCCATCGGGTTCCTGCCCTGGTGGCGTTTCCACCGAGCAAGCCAATTTTTCGCCGTCCACCGCGTGTCCGAGCTGGAACGTCTCGTCGTGATCGATCACCATCCGATCGACGCGGTGACCGTCGAAGAATGTGCCGTTGAGACTGTGCGCGTCCTCGATTTTCCAACCGTCCGCACCACGCTCCAGAACGGCGTGCAACGACGATACGCGCGGATCGGAGACGACGATATCGGCCGTCGGATCGCGACCGACGTTATAGGCGCCTCCTGCGCGGAGCCGATAGACGCGTTCCCGCGTCTGCACTACGAGAACCGGCGCCTCGGGCAATTCGGTGGAGGAAGATCCATCCGCCATAAAGGGAGTATACGACCGCGCGACATGGTCACCGCAATAGTCGAGAACGCCTCGATCTCGTCACGAGGTCGAGCGAATGCGGCCTCGCTCGCCATTGGGCCCCCAGGGCCGCAGGACCGAGGTGGGATGCCCCATCCGGCTATGTCGACATTTCCGGCACTCGGTGCCGGATGGCGAATGATCGACCGACCATGCCGATTATTCTCGTTCAAGATTAAAATTCCTGCGACCACCGGGAAGTCGTTTCCACCACCTCCGGCCACCGCCATCGTCTTTCGCGAAGTCGCAATGAAATCGGCTGCGCATTCCCTGCTACTACACACCACTGACTCATCTCGCTTCCGGCAATATCCGGAAACCCTCTGTGCCGCAATTGGAGCGGCCGTGGTCCGCGCCTGAGCGGATCTCGTTGCCGCGATGCCGCCGATATGCGCCTGACCCCGAGCACCGCTCACCGCCGCCTACCGCTCGGCCACGGTTGGGCACCACGCCAATGCCGTGCGACCGGACCGGTCATGCCGCGGCGGTCCTGACATCCGCTGCTGCCAGTGTTCGACCGGGGCAGCGTGAGGCACGGCGCGCGCATCGCACGCACCGGAGTGGGCGGGCTCCTTCATGCGTGGCTACCGAACACGAAACTCGACGGACGGCTGCGGTTTTGGAAGTAGCCTTGCGGCAGAGCGCCCGGTCGCACCATGCCTGCTCGGCGATCGGGCGATGCACGAGGGGGAATAAGCAGGCGCTGTTGCGTGTTGCGTCTGGTACCGCTACAGTAAGGCGGTCTCCATCTTGTGGATGTAGGTGACAATTCCCTCCCACAAGAGTCCACTTTCGCCACGGCGATCTCGTATGCCGAGCACCCGGCAGCATGCACGCATTGGACAGATTCCAGCCGTGCCTGAGGCGTATGCATCGAGCGCCATTCCAGTAGGCGGCATTCATGGCAGCCCGCCGCATCCATAACTTTTTCAAGGAGAAGCCATGCAAGACAAGACTATCCACACAGAAGACAGCTCAACTCAGGAGAACCGTACGACGTCGGTCACCGGGATTCTCGACATCACCCACAACCACGCCTCATTGCACGTCGACGGCTATCTGCCCGGACCACACGACGCCCATGTGCCTGCTCGCTTGGTCCGCGAATACGGCTTGCGTCGCGGCGATACCGTCACCGGCGCAATCGGACCCAAACGGGACGGCGCCAAACTCGCACCGCTGATCCGAGTCGATCAGATCAACGGCCTGCCGCCCGGAAATGCCAAGGTGCGTCCGCACTTCGCCGACTTGGTCCCCATCTATCCGCAGGATCGTCTACGGCTGGAGACCGAGCCGCATGAACTGACCACGCGCGTCACCGATCTGGTCATGCCGATCGGCAAGGGCCAGCGCGCCCTGGTCGTCGCACCGCCCAAGGCGGGCAAAACCTCTGTGCTGCAAGCTATCGCGCACGGCATCGCCAAGAATCATCCCGAATGCCAGCTGATGCTGGTACTGGTCGGGGAACGCCCGGAAGAGGTGACCGACCTGTCCCGAGCGGTACCGGCCGAGGTCGCCGCCGCGACCTTCGACCAACCGGCCCAGGACCACATCGCACTCGCCGAACTGGCCATCGAACACGCGAAACGCCTCGTCGAAATGGGTCACGACGTCGTCGTGCTGCTGGACTCGCTGACCCGGCTGGCCCGCGCCTACAACCTGGCGGCCGCCGGGTCCGGCCGCATCCTCTCCGGCGGCGTCGATGCCGGGGCACTCGCGCCACCGAAGAAATTCCTCGGCGCCGCACGAAATATCGAGCACGGCGGCTCACTCACCATTATCGCCACCGCCCTGGTCGAGACCGGCTCGCTCGCCGACACCGTGATCTTCGAGGAATACAAGGGGACCGGAAACGCCGAACTGAAGCTCGATCGGCACCTCGCCGACCGCCGTCTGTTCCCCGCGATCGACATCGACCGCTCCAGCACCCGCAAAGAGGAACTGTTGCTGTCCGCCGACGAGCTCACGGCCACGGGATCCCTGCGCAAGACCCTCTCGGGCCGCGACCCGCAGCAAGCGCTCGAACTGCTACTGACCGGCCTCCGTCAAACCGGAACCAACCCGGAATTCCTGACCCAGATTCGCAACGCGGGCTGACAAGGGTCTACTGCGGCTGGCGACCGGCATGGACCCCACTCGCCGCACCGAGCGAGTCGACACAGTCCCCGCGGCTCCGCGCTTTGTGGATCACTCCTGGGGTGTGCTCTCGAGCATCGCTAGGTACGTATCGAGCTGGGCCGCGCCGGCGAGCAGGTTGCGGCCGCGCGCGGTCAGCCGGTCCTGCCAGGAGTCGAGGAAAGCCCGCAAGGCGTCCGCTCCGCCTGCCTCGCGCAGCGACTCGATGAACTGCGCGACCTGGGACAGCGGGTAGCCGCCTCGGCGCAATTGTCGTGCGATCTCGGCGTCGCGTACGCAGTCCGGTCCGTATCGGCGATAGCCCGTTGCTCGATCACGCTCGGGGTGCAGGATGCCCTGGGTCTCCCAGGTGCGCAGGGTCGCCGGGTGCACGCGGATTCGGCGCGCGAGTTCGCCCACGGTCAGTGGTCGACCGTGGACCGGAGTCGGCATCGCGGTGGACAGACTGCCCAAGGCCTTTGCGACCTCGGTGCGTGTGTCACGTTCGGTGAGCAGCGCGACGTGGGAGGCGTCGATGAGCCGGTAGGCAGACTCGGTATCGCCGCGATTGGCCGCGCGCATGATCTCCATTGCCTGCTGGTGCCCGTGGCCACCGCGCAACGCCAGGAAAGCGCGTAGCGCCTGCGCGTGCAGGAGCGTATAGCGCCGGTAACCGGTCTCGCTGCGCTCGGTCGGCGGAAGAATGCCCGCGTCGTCGTAGTTGCGGATCGCCTGTGCGGATAACCCGTGTTCCCGGGCGAGGTCGATGGGCCGCAGGTTGCACCTCCGATTGCAGCTTTGCTCTCGTTCTTCCAGGTAAAGCGGTAGAAGTCCCTCCGCGCCGCGCTTCCCCTATGGGCTCAGCGGCCCGCGGCGGTGAGCTGGTGATCCGCTTCGAGCAGCATCCACCCGCTCAGCTGTACCGAGAGATCGCTGCTCAGGTTCGCCGACGAAGCGGCGGACGAGTGGGTGAACTGGGGAAAGGTTTCAGGCTGCGCCGGCACCGTGACCGGGCGGGTCCAGTCCACACCGAACAGGGGTAGCCCGTCCACCTCGGCGCGGTGTTTCCAGGCCGCCTGCGCGGAAGCGTGCACGATATTCGCCGCTGTGGCGTCGCCCAAGGACACTGCGGCTTCCGCGAGATATCTGGCGAGGATGCCCATGAACAGCCCGGAGTCGTCGCCGGAGGCCGCGGCGATCACCCCGGCGTCGGTGAGCCTGTCCCCCGCCGCGGCGACGAGATCTGCCACGCGCCTGCGATGGCCCGATTCACCTGTGCGCAGCGCCAGCTCCGTTTCCAACCCGATGGCCACGCCCTGGCAGTAGGTGTGGACGGTCCGCTCTACTCGTCCGCCGGGCTCGTGGACACCGTCGAGAATCAGGCCGCTGGCGGTGTCGCGCAATCGGGTGTGCAGGAAATCGGCGAGTTGTCCGGCGCGCGAAAGTTCGCCCAAACGCGCCACAGCGATGCCAGTCGGACCGATCGCGGGGGTGTTGTAGTACTCGTCGCCGGACCGCCAGGGCACCGCACCGACGTCCGAGTTCCATCCCTCGATCAAACCGGCTCGCAGCTCGCCGACAGCGTCGCCGAAGCGGACGCCGAGTAGCCGGTCGGCGCGTTCGAGTGCCAATACCAACCAGGACATATCGTCGTAGTACCGGTTGGTCCAGCCGGTGAGGTTACGGGTACGGATACCGCGTGCGATGGCGACGACCCGGTCTATGCGTTCGGGCGTGCGGGCGCGATACGCGGCGTCCACCGCACAGTCGAGAAGGTGGGCTTGCCACCAGTAGCACCATCGCGCGAACGACTGGTCCAGCAAGGACCCCGGCCAGACGAGCGTGCCCAGCCGCATCTGCGGCTGACCCCAGAGCGTGCGCACGTGCCGCTGCACGATGGCCTGTTCCGCCAGGTCCGCCCGCCTCGCCGACTCCTCGGGGCCCGCGGACACTTTCCGCGTGATCGTCACCGCCTGCGCGGGCTGGGCCAATGCGGTGAGCGCGATCGATGCTCCGGCCGCCAGCAACACACTGCGCCGACTGATTTCCTTCTTCCGGCGATCCATCCGCTCGGACTCCCTTTACTGAACAACGATCACCGGAGCCGGAATCCGGGCAGCTGAATCCTATCGCGCGACGACCATTACGGCGCGGCGGCGACGGGCTCCCCAAGTGCAGGCGGCAACCGCCCAGCGTGGCTCCCCGCCGGTTGTACGCGATTGCCTCGAACGCGCTGCAATGCCGCATACCGCGCTGACCGAACCGGTCAGCGCGGTATTCCCGAAAACTACGGGCCGAGGGGATCTCGGGAATTCATTCGGCGACCCACTGCGTGTGGCCTCCGCTCTTTCACGCGGCGTGCAGAGCCGCAGCCACCTTGCGGGTCATCTCGTTGACGACGGGGCCGGGCTGACCGTTGCGGCTCGTTGCCGCAGCGGCTTCGAGGGCGACCAGCACGGTGGTGCGGAAGTTGTCGGCCTCGGCGGGATCCTGCTGGTCGAGCAGAGCCACCGCCGCAGCCAGGGCCGGCAGCACTTGGTCGGCGAGCTCGGCGACGGTCCTGCCGGTCAGGTGGACGTCCTTGGACTTCGCGTTCAGCACGTGCCCGACCCGGCCGGTCGCCGACGTCAACGCGATGGAGCCGGCGGTGGCGGCCTTGTGGGGCTTATCGGAGGCGGCGGCGAGCAGGGAGACCGCGCCGTAGGCGGCAGAGCGGACGGTGGCCTTGTCCTGGTCGGTCAGGGCGAGGGTGGCGGACATTTGTGCTCCTTCGAAATCCGTTGTGGCAGTGACCCGAATCCGGTGGCGATCCGGGCCTGTTTTGTTCGATGGGCATACTTTGTCCGGTGCGGCTGACAGCGCACTGATGCCGACCTGACACGGTCACTGACACAGCGTTCGGCCCGTTACCCCACGATGATGGTCACCGCTGACGGTTGGGTCGGCGCGCTATGCCGGCACTACGGATCGCTCGGCCTACCGAAACCACCTCCGACGTGCCGACTTGCGGGGCGCCACCTGGACGACGATCCCGCCCAAACGTGCCTCCTGCATGGTCGCGGGGTGTCCGTCGACAAAGCACGCACCGGTTCGGGTGATCTCGACGCATTCCTCCTGGGAGCCGGAGCCGTCCGGGTGCTCGAGCGTATCCGCGTAGTAGCAGATCATTCCGCCACTGAGACTGGTGTTGAAACCCCTGACCCGGCGCCCGGCGCGGTCGGTGGTGCGGCTCAGGCAGTGATCGCAGACCGCGCGGGGGTAGCGTTCCTCATAGATCGTCGGCCGGTCGCAGTGTGGGCAGGGTTGCGTGTATCGACGACCAGCGGCCGGACTTTGCATCAGGAAATCATTGCGAGCGAAGATGCTACGTGCCGAGTCTCCCCCGGCCCCCCTGCGCCGCAAGCCGATTAGGAGGAACTCGGCGTAGTCGGCTACCTCGGGAGCGATTGCTCCGCGCCGGGGTATCTCGCCTATGCGTGCGAGGCCGCTGTCGTAGGCCTCGAGCGCCAGGCGGTGCGCCACCGATAGTTCGCTGTCGGGGATGTGTCTGTTGGCATGTTCGGCTCGGGACAAGTGTTCGGCGATTACCGATTCGATGGTTTCGCTCACAGACAGTAGCCCGCTGCCGTAACCATCGGCGGTCACCAGGACGTAACCGTCCATCTCGCCACGGTCGGTTCCGATTGTCTGTAAGAACGCGAAACCTTGCCCGTAGCGGGCATTCTGAAGCCCCTGGTGGGCGTATGGGACGAGAGTGTCGGGATCCCGCGCCAGATCGCGCGCGATTCGCAGCGCTTCATCATAGGTCGGCGGAGAGCTCAGGTCTGGCCGCTTCATGACCGCCAGCCTATCGCGCCGAACTTCTCTGGCATGAAAGCGAATTCGGCAGTACGAGACATTCAGAACTGCGGTCGAGGCGAAGCTGCGGCATGCGGTGAAGACGCGAGGGCGGTCGCGCTCCCACTACCCCGGCCGTGCCCAGCAGGTCTCGACGAAACCCGCCAGCCCGTCTAGCCGCAGCGCGGATCGGGCGGAACCGCCCATCACTGATCGAGGTTCACCTGTCACCCCTGGGACGCCCGCGAGTCGGCCGATCGGTACGTCCTACCGGGCGCTCAACAGAGTCGCTACCAGCAGGAGTCTTTGTCTGGCGCTGGACACGGAAGGCAGAGCTCCCAAGCGGTCGGGGACGGCGCCTTCAGCCCATTCGAGTGGAATTCGGTGAGTTGGTTGTGGCCCTGGCCGGGCGGAGCGAGTGGGCGAGTCCGTCACATAGCCAGCGATGTGCCTGCCCACCTGGTGGGTGTGCCGACGGCGGCTTCTTCGACCGATTGGTTTCTCCGCCTCGATCGGAACCAGCTTCCGCGGACGGTCGCGCCCACCCTGCCGCTTCACGCGTCTAGCTCCAGTCAACTCGAGTGCGCGCTCATGCCGACGAGCGGATGTCAAAAAGCGAACTTTGCGACGGCTTGCGCGGTGACCGGCGTGAAGAGGTTGATCAGGTTGCCGTCGGGATCGCGGAACAGCAACGACCGGTTCCCCCACGGCATCGTCGTGGGCTCGTTGACGAAATCCTCGACCGCATCCCGCAACCGCCGGTAATCGGCATCGACATCGGGAACCAGGAATTCGATGATCGCGGTGTGGTTGTCGGCTGGGCGCGCGCTGCCTGCCGCGAACAGCGCCACGGTGCGGGTGCTTCCGATCGCAAGGGTGCCGGCTGGTGTGACGATTTCGGCGAAATCCGGTGTAGCCCAAGTGGCTTCGACACCGGTCACGTGCTGATAGAAGCTGACCAACCGGTGGATGTCATCGGTGATCAGACGGATCGAGACGAGCTTCATCGCGTACTCCCTGTTGTCGGATGCGGCGGAAGTTCCGCCGCCGCATGCCACGGTAGAGTCGATACCGGACAGTTTCCGCCCGGTATAGATGCGAGAATTTCCCGATGACGCGCCCCACCGCCCGAGTGCTGGCCCTGCTCGAGTTGTTGCAGGCCGGCGGTACCCATACCGTCGGTGAACTGGCCGGACGGCTCGGCGTCGATGAACGCACCGTCAGGCGATACGTCACCCATCTCACCGACCTGGATATCCCAGTCCGATCGGTTCGGGGCCGCTACGGGGGCTACCAGCTCGCCCCTGGGTACCGAATGCCGCCGCTGATGCTGACCGACGACGAGGCGGTGGCGGTGTTACTCGGACTCCTCACCAACCGCGGCGCCGACCGATCGACAGCTTCCGCCCGGGCAGCCGACAGCGCGACGGCCAAACTTCGCCGCATCCTGCCCACCCGCCTGACGGCCCGGCTGGACGCACTGATCAACACCGTCGAGTTCACCGCCGACGCTCGCCCGGAAGTCGCTGTCGAGACCGCGGTCCTGCTCCGCCTCGCCGAGGCCACCCGCGAGCACCGACCGGTCGCGATCGACTACACCGACCGAAACGGGCGGCCCAGCGAGCGGACCGTGCACCCCTATGGGCTCGTCGACCACTCCGGCCGGTGGTATCTGACAGGGCAGGACTGCAACAGTGACGAACTACGCCAGTTCCGGGTGGACCGCATCACCGCGATGACCACACTGCCCGGAACGTTCACTCCGCCCACCGGATTCGAGCCGGCAGCTCACCTGCTGTCCGCACTTGCCACGGCGCCCTACCAGCACGAGGTATCCATCCGAGTGCAGGGCACGCTCAGCCAGGTCCGCCCGGTGCTCCCCGCGACGATCGCGACCATGCACGAGATCGACTCACCGCCGGCCGACACCCGCCCGTGGGTCCGGATCCGAATCCGGGCCGAACAACTCGACTGGATTCCCCCAGTCCTCGCCGGCCTGAATCGCCCGTTCGTCATCGAACACCCCGACACCCTTAAAGACGCCGTACGCGCCCTGGCCCTTCTACTGACCGCGGCCGCCGACGGCCGATACCAAACCCATAGCTAACCCCAATCGGGCGCCTAGACCCGATCCGGGCCGGGATCAAGCCCTACCACCAGGCTTATGCCGCATAGCGCGCTGATCGGAACCGGCTGCGGGCAGTGCCGGCGGAACGACGGAGCCCCCAGCAGATACCAGATGGGGGCTCAGCAGAGTCTCTACCAGCAGCGATACATGCGCTGCCTTACTTCTTCGCAGCGCCTCAGACGTTGAAGCGGAACTCGACCACGTCGCCGTCGGTCATGACGTAGTCCTTGCCTTCCATGCGGACCTTGCCCGCCGCTTTGGCGGCGGCCATGGAGCCTGCCTCGACGAGGTCGGCGTAGGCGACGACTTCGGCCTTGATGAAGCCGCGTTCGAAGTCGGTGTGGATGACGCCGGCGGCCTTCGGGGCAGTGTCGCCCTGGTGGATGGTCCAGGCGCGGGCTTCTTTCGGGCCCGCGGTGAGGTAGGTCTGCAGGCCGAGGGTGTGGAAGCCCGCGCGGGCGAGGGCGTGCAGGCCGGGTTCGGTCTGGCCGATGGATTCGAGGAGTTCGGTGGCGGATTCCTCGTCGAGTTCGAGGAGTTCGGCTTCCACCTTGGCGTCGAGGAAGACCGAATCGGCCGGGGCGACGGAAGCTTTCAGCTCGGCGACCTTCGCCTCGTCGGTGAGCACCGACTCGTCGGCGTTGAAGACGTAGAGGAAGGGCTTGGTGGTGAGCAGCGACAGCTCTTTCAGCAGTTCGGTGTCCACCTTGTCGGCCGCGGCGAACAGGGTGGTGCCGCTGTTGAGAATCTCCTGCGCGGCCTTCGCGGCGTCGGCGACCGGCTTGCGGTCCTTCTTGACCTTCGCTTCCTTCTCCAACCGCACGACCGCCTTCTCCAGGGTCTGCAGGTCGGCCAGGATGAGTTCGGTCTCGATCACCTCGATGTCGGCGCCCGGGTCGACGCGGCCGTCGACGTGCACCACGTCGTCATCGGCGAACACCCGCACCACCTGGCAGATGGCGTCGGCCTCGCGGATGTTGGCGAGGAATTTGTTTCCCAGGCCCGCCCCCTCGGACGCGCCCTTCACGATGCCGGCGATGTCGACGAACGACACGGTGGCGGGCACGATCCGCTCGGAGGAGAAGATCTCGGCCAGCTTGTTCAGCCTCGGATCGGGCAGGGGCACCACGCCGACGTTCGGCTCGATGGTCGCGAACGGGTAGTTCGCGGCGAGCACGTCGTTCTTGGTCAACGCATTGAACAGCGTCGACTTGCCGACGTTGGGCAGACCGACAATTCCGAGGGTGAGACTCACGAGGAACAGAGTCTACGCGGCGCGCCGACCCCGCTCTCCCGCGAGTGGCACATGGTGGAGGGCGCCTCTCGGACTCTGCCGCAGCCATGTGCCACTCGCGGCCCGTTTCAGGGGATGAGGACGACTTTGCCGAGGTTGGCGTGGGCTTCGATGGCGGCGTGGGCTGCGGCGGCTTCGTCGAGGGGGTATTCGGCGTGGATGGCGGGGCGTAGTTGACCGGAGGCGAAGTATTGCCAGAGTTCTTGGCGCCAGTGTTCGTAGACGTCGGGCTGGGTTTTCGCGATGCGGGCCATCTGGAAGCCGATGACGGATTTCGCGCCGACGAGCAGGTCGTAGGCCTGGATGGTGCCGCCGCCGGAACTGTAGGCGACCAACCGGCCGCCGGGGGCCAGCGCCGCGATCGCGGGTGAGAGCAGATCGCCGCCGACGGCGTCCAGCACGTAGTCGGCGGGAGCGCCCCAGGACTCTTGGCCGTACTCGACCACGTCGTCGGCTCCGAGTTCCCGCACGAACTCCGACTTCGCCAGATCCGACACCGCGCCGACCACCCGCGCCGCGCCACGGACCCGCGCCAACTGGACCGCGAGGTGGCCGACGCCGCTCGCGGCGGCGGTGATCAGGGCAGACTCCCCTTCCCGGGGCGATGCGGCACTGAGCGCACCGAGCGCCACCAGGCCGCTGCGCACCAGCGCGACCGCGTCCACCGCCGACGCACCGTCCGGAATCGGCGACGCCATGGCCGCCGAGAGCAGGGCGTAGTCGGCGTAGCCGTGTCCGAACACCAGGCCGGTCACGCGGTAGCCGGGCGCGTAGCGGTCGACGCCCTCGCCCACCGCGACCACCTCGCCCGCGACCTCGCCGCCCAACGCGATCGGTTCGCGCTGCTCACGTACCTTCCGCACCACCGGCAGGGTCACCCCGACCGCCTCGACACGGACCAGAAGCTCACCCGGCCCTGGTGTCGGGACTTCGACCGAGACGAGCTCGAGCACCTCGGGACCACCGCTGCGCTCGTACTGCACCCGCCGCATCACACCTCCAGAAATCGTCAGGAGGCGCAACGGTAACCGGATCGCGGGTGGTGATCACAGTCCACTACACGCTGTAGTGGTACATCTCACCGCTGGTCGAGACCGGCGGAGAGCAGCCGGAGCGTTGGGTCCGCGCCCGCTCGACCACACGTCAGGCTTCCACTCGCGTCAGCCCGAAACATCATCGGCACACGAGCCGAGACCACGAATCAATGCCCGCGCCACTCCGCGAGCGAAGTCATCCGGTGCGGGTGCCGCGTCCGCACCGGACCGGCGCTCCTGTCGGTCCCCCGGCGTAGCGTGACCGCATGGAGCCGACCTCCGAGGTGGTGACGGCGCGTCCGGCACCCACGCTCGCCGCGTTCATCGACCGGTACGTCGGTTATCGCATGTCCGGGTTCGCGGCGGGGATGCATCGGGGGTTGCCGTCGCGGCACATGACTTTCATCGTCGCGATCGGGCCCACGATCGACGTCGTCGAGCAGACGGATCCACGGCAGTCGCCCCAGAACTATCGGTGTGTGCTGAGCGGCCTGCAAGCGAGCACGGCCCTGATCGCGCACGACGGTCGTCAGGAAGGTGTGGCCGTGTCACTCACGCCGCTGGGTTGCCGCACCTTGTTCGGCATGCCCGCGGCGGCGCTGTGGGACACGTCGGTCGAATTCGCCGACGTCGTCGGACCTGTCGGATCGGAGTTGTGGGAGCGATTGCAGTACGCGCCGAGCTGGCCGGAGCGTTTCGGGGTCTGCGATCGGGTGCTCTCGGCGCTGGCCGATCCGGCCCGCGCGGTCGGTCCCGAACTCACCTGGGCATGGCGCGCGGTGGTCGGTTCCGGCGGCGGAATCGCGGTCGGCTCGCTCGCCGCGGAGGTCGGGTGGACCAGACAGCATCTGACGCGCCGGTTCAATCGCGAGTTCGGCCTGAGCCCGAAACTCGCGGCCCGGATCACGCGTTTCGAACGGGCGCGCCGGATGCTGGCGCACACGCCCTCCTACGTCACCATCGCCCAGGTGGCCGCCACGTGCGGGTATTACGACCAGGCTCATCTGGATCGGGACTTCGCCGACCTCGCCGGAACCAGCCCGACCGCGTGGCTGGCCGAGGAGATTCCATCCGTCCAAGCCGCGGACGAGTCCGCCGGATGACGATGTAGCCATGACGAATCCGACAGAACTCAGCACCCGCACCGCCGTCTGGCCCACGCTCATTTTCCGCGATGCCCGCGCGATGGCCGCCTTCCTGATCGAGGCGTTCGGCTTCCGGGAGGCCGCGCTCTACGCCCGCGAGGACGACCCATCGATCGTCGAGCACGCGGAACTGCGCTGGCCGCTGGGCGGCGGTGTCATGTTCGGCTCGGCAGGGAAGGACGACAGCCCGTTCAGCACCCGCCCGACCGGCACCAATTCGGTCTATCTCGTCTGCGAGGAGCCCGACGCGCTCTTCGCCCGCGCCACCGCCGCGGGCGCCGAAGTGGTCCGTGGCCTGCGCGACGAGGACTACGGCTCACGCGGCTTCACGGTCCGCGACCCGGAGGGCAATCTCTGGAGCTTCGGCACCTATTGGGGCGCTTGATCGGCCTGGGGACGAAGCCTCCTCACAGAGCGCAGCCGCGGCCCGGCGACGACTTCCGCCCGGCCGCGGCACCGCACCGCACCGATGAGGACGTTCATTCGCCCGCCACGTCCTGACGTGTGAACACCAGACAGCGACGCACCCGAGAACGCGAGGGCGCGGACGAGCGCGCTGGGCGCTCACCGAGAACCTGAGCAGGTAAGCGAATCCGCCTTCCACCCAGGCCCCGGGAACCGGAAGGCGATCAGTCGGCGCGCGCCGAGCCCGACAACGCGATACCCCACACCAACGCGCGGACCGTCGCCGAAGAGCGCCGGCAACCAGAAAGGCGCGCGAACCAGGCGGACCGAGCGCACCCGCTCAGCGCCCGCCGAAGCCCGACATCGCGATGCCGCGGATGAACGCGCGCTGGGCTATCGCGTAGATGAGCAGCAGTGGGAGCAAGATGACCACCGCGGCGGCCATGAGGATGGGCCACTGGGTGTAGTACTGCCCTTGCAGCCGGACCAGTCCCAGTGTCGCGGTGGCGACGTCGTCGCGCTGGATCATGACCAGCGGCCACAGGAAGTCGTTCCACACGGTGATCCAGGTGAGCACGGCGAGCACCATCAGGGCCGGACGGGTGTGCGGCAGCAGCACCCGCCAGTACACCTGCCAGGTGGAACAGCCATCGAGGATGGCGGCCTCCTCGAGTTCCTCGGGCAGCGTGCGGAAGAACTGCCGCATCAGATACGTGCCGAACGCACTGCCGAACAGGCCGGGCACGATCATCGCCCACGGGGTGTCCACCCAGCCGAATGCCCGCATCAGCAGGAACTGCGGGATCACCGTCACGGTCAACGGCACCATCAGCGTCGCGAGGTAGGCGAGGAACAGCATGTCGCGCCCACGAAAACGCAGACGCGCGAAGGCATAACCGGCCAACGAGCAGAAGAAGACCTGCCCCGCCGTGACGCACAACGCGTAGATGGTGGTGTTGAGCAGCATCCGCCCCATCGGCAGCAGATCGAAGACCTTCCCGTAGTTCGACCACTGCGGCCGCTGCGGAAGGAGCGCCGCGTCGGCGATCTCGCCGTCCTGCTTCAGCGAGCCCGACACCGCCCACAGGATCGGCAGCAGCGCGCACCACGCGATGCCGACCAGCACCGCGTATATCGCGGTCCCGCGCACCACTCGCCGCACGATCGCCCGGTCGACGCGGCCGACCGCGACGAACGCGCGGTCGCGTCGAACCGGCAGCGCGCGCCGTACCGCCTCGTAGGTGTTCACTGTTCCACCTCCGACCGCCGGGCCATCCGCAGTTGCACCAGTGTCAGCAGGAACAGGATCGCGAAGATCACCCAGGCGAGCGCGGAGGCGTACCCGACCTCGTAGAAGCCGAACGCATTCTGGAACAGCATGATCCCCAGCAGGTACGTACCCGTCTCCGGCCCCCCGTTGCCGCCGGTCAGCGCGTATGCCTGGTCGAACGCCTGCACCGAATTGATGATCGTGATGATGAAGACGAATGACAGCGGCCCCCGGATCAGCGGCACGGTGATCGCGAAGAATCGCCGCAGTGCCCCGGCTCCGTCGATCTTGGCGGCCTCGTAGAGCGTCTCCGGTACGCCCTGCATGGCGGCGAGCAGGATGACCGTCGCGAACGGCACACTCTTCCACACGGTGACGACGCTGAGCGAGACCAGCGCCCAGTCGGGATCGGTCAGCCAGGGCACCGCGTCGATGCCGATCCAGCCGAGCGCGACGTTGAGCAGCCCGTCGTCGGTGAACAGGAACCGCCACACCACGGCCATGGCGACCGCCGAGGCGACCAACGGCAGAAAAGCGATGGTGCGAAATACACTTACGCCGACCAGTTTTCGATTCAGCGCGGCGGCGACGGCGAGTCCGATCATCACCGTGGGCACCAAGGTCAGCAGCGTGAAAACGGCCGTATTACGTAATGCGATGAGAAACAACGGATCCGAGGTGAACAGCCGCCGGTAGTTGTCCACACCGACAAATCTCATGGGACTGAACAGGTCCCACGAATGAAAACTCAGATAGAGCGAAAAACCCAACGGGAACAACAAGAAAACCGCGACGGCCGCCACGTTGGGCGCGACGAATGCCCAACCGGCCCGCTCGCGCCGCCGCGCCAATCGGGAGGCGACGCCCGCTTTGCCCGATGTTTGCGATCGCCGCGCTGCCATCATGGTGTCTCCAGCAGCGCGTCGACGTCGGAGGCGAAACGGCCGTCCAACGAGGCGGCGGTGGCGGCGCCGCGCAGCACTCGGTTGGAGCCGCGTTCGAGCAGGGCGGACACCTTCCCCCAAGCGGGGGTGATCGGCAGCGGGCGGGAATTGGCCGGACCGGCGGTGAACACCTCGAGATTGCGGATCTCCCGGTGCGCGGCGGCGAACCCCGGTGAGTTCATCGCCGACTGGAGCACGGGGACGAACAGCCCGGACGCGGCGATGATCGCCTGACCCACCGGTCCGGTAGCGAATTTGACGAATTCCCAGGCCTGTTCGACACGCGGGCTGCCCGCGGCGATGGCCAGGCCCGTGCTGCCGACGTCGGTGATGGCGCCGGGACCGCCGTGCGGGCCCACCGGCAGCACCGTGATGTCGATCGGGAGATCGTCGTGTCCGGCGAATTCGGAATACAGCCAATGCCCGCCCAGCGCCATCGCGGCCCGGCCCCGCCGGAACAGGTCGGGGGCAGAGACGGAAAGCGTGTCGGCGGCTTTCGGCGCCACGCGGTGGCGTACGGCGAGGTCGGCGTAGAACTGGAACCCTTCGGCGAACCGCGGATCGCCGAGGTTGGTCCTGGTCGGACGCACCGAGGGCGAGAACCATTCGGCGCCGTTGTTCATACCGAAACAGGCCGCCGAAAAGTACGGCACCCAGGCGTCGGCGAACCCCCACCGGGTGCGAGACGAGTCATGCCTGGTCAACGCCTCGGCAGCGGCCAGGAACTCGTCGAACGACCAGGCGTCGCGCCAGCGCGCGGGCGGAGTGATCCCGGCTCCGTCGAACAGCTCCCGGTTGTAGTACAGGAACACCCCGGACCACTGTTCGGGTAGGGCGTACTGCCCGCCCGCGTAGGTGAAGGTGTCGTACAGCGCCGGATAGCTGTCGGCGCGCAGCTGGGTGGCGTACCGCGGATCGCGGTCGAGCAGGGTGTTCAGATCCAGCAGTACCCCGCGCTCGGCCAGCCCCGAATAGGTCAGCTCCCACGCCATCAGCACGTCCGGGCATTTGCCGCCCGCGCAGTAGGTGAGCATCTGTTGCAGCGGGTCCGGACCCGACATGATGGTGCGAATCCTGATGTCGGGATGCAGCTTCCGGAACTCGTCGATGATCGTCAGCCGAACCCTGGCCTCTTCCGGCCTGGCCTGGAAGAAGAAGGTCAACGCGTCGTCATCGGAGCCGCAGCCACCGCTCGCCAGCACTGGCGCGGCCAGCGCCGACCTGAGCAGCGTCCGGCGACGGACCCTGGCGACGGGATTCGCACGCAATACAGCCCTCCTCCAGGGCGGATGTGGAGCTTCTCGAACGGCATGGCAGCATACGTTCGGCAATCACATGGTGACGGCCGACACATGAACAATATTTCACGGTGCGCGTCCGACGTCCGGAATCGGCACGACGGCGATCATCGATCGGTTACGTTGTCACGTGTTTGAGCAAGATCCTGCGCGTTTTACAGGAGAGAAGGCAGATGGCGACAATCGAATATCTGCGGACCGATCCCGATCTGCCGCCCGTCGGCGTGGTCGACAAGTCCCCGATCACACCGGCCAAGAAATTGATCTTCGCGGGGATCGCCGCACTCGGCGCCATAGCGTGGGCGGTGCTCGCCATCTCACGCGGCGAATCGGTGAACGCGGTCTGGATCGTGATCGCGGCGGTGTGCACCTACATCATCGCGTACCGGTTCTATGCCAGGTTCATCGAACGCAAGATCGTCAAACCACGCGACGACCTGGCCACACCCGCCGAAATCCTGGAGAACGGCAAGGACTACATGCCGATGGACCGGCGGGTGCTCTACGGGCACCACTTCGCCGCCATCGCGGGCGCGGGGCCGCTGGTCGGTCCGGTGCTGGCCGCGCAGATGGGCTACCTGCCGGGGACCATCTGGATCGTGGTCGGCGTGGTGCTGGCCGGCGCGGTGCAGGACTACCTGGTGCTGTGGGTCTCGATGAAGCGGCGCGGGCGCAGCCTTGGGCAGATGGCCCGCGACGAACTGGGTGTGATCGGCGGCTGGTCGGCCATCGTTGGCGTCCTGGTGATCATGATGATCCTGCTGGCGGTGCTCGCGCTGGTGGTCGTCAACGCGCTCGCGCACAGCCCGTGGGGCGTGTTCTCGATCGGCATGACCATTCCGATCGCGCTGTTCATGGGTGTGTATCTGCGGTTCCTGCGGCCGGGCAAGGTCGGCGAGGTCTCCGTGATCGGGTTCGCCATGTTGCTGCTCGCCATCGTCGGCGGCGGCTGGGTGTCGGAAACCGAGTGGGGCGCGGACTGGTTCACGCTCTCGCCGGTGACCATCTCCTGGCTGCTGATCGCCTACGGTTTCGTCGCCTCGGTGCTTCCGGTGTGGCTGCTGCTGGCCCCGCGCGACTACCTGTCGACGTTCATGAAGGTGGGCACCATCGTGTTGCTCGCGGTCGGCATCCTGGTTACGCTGCCGGTGCTGCACGCGCCCGCCGTCTCGTCGTTCGCGTCCAGCGGTACCGGACCGGCTTTCGCGGGTTCGCTGTTCCCGTTCCTGTTCATCACCATCGCCTGCGGCGCGCTGAGTGGCTTCCACGCGCTCGTTTCCTCCGGCACCACGCCGAAACTGCTGGAGAAGGAATCGCACGCGCGGATGATCGGCTACGGCGGCATGCTGATGGAGTCGTTCGTCGCGGTCATGGCGATCATCACCGCCTCGATCATCGACCAGCACCTGTACTTCGCGATGAACGCGCCGCTCGGTCTCACCGGCGGCACCGCGGAGAAGGCCGCGGCCTACACCAATGGCCTCGGGCTCAGCGGTCCGGCGATCACTCCGGCGGAGCTGAGCCAGGCCGCGAGCGATGTCGGCGAATCATCGATCATCTCCCGCACGGGCGGCGCGCCGACGCTGGCGGTCGGCATCTCCGAGGTGTTCCACCAATTCCTCGGCGGGGCGAGCATGAAGTCGTTCTGGTACCACTTCGCGATCATGTTCGAGGCGCTGTTCATCCTCACCACGATCGACGCGGGCACCCGGGTGGCCCGGTTCATGCTGTCGGACGCGCTGGGCAACTTCGGCGGTGTGGCGAAGAAGTTCCGTGATCCGTCCTGGCGGGTGGGCGCGTGGCTGTGCTCGGCCGTCGTGGTCGGCGCGTGGGGCTCGATCCTGCTGATGGGTGTCACCGATCCGCTCGGCGGCATCAACACACTGTTCCCGCTGTTCGGCATCGCCAATCAGTTGCTCGCCGCCATCGCGTTGACCGTCGTGCTGGTGATCGTGGTGAAGAAGGGCCTCGCGAAATGGGCCTGGATTCCGGCGATTCCGCTGGTCTGGGATCTCCTGGTGACGATGACGGCGTCGTGGCAGAAGATCTTCTCCGCCGATCCGAAGCTCGGTTACTGGAAGCAGCACAGCATCTGCCGAGCCGCGCAGGAAGCCGGGAAGCTGTGCCTGACGGCGAAGACCCAGGACGATATGAACGCGATCGTGCGTAACACCTTCATCCAGGGCACTTTGTCGATCATCTTCGCTGTGCTGGTACTGATCGTGACGGTGGTGGGCGCGCTGGTGGCCTTCCGCGCCTGGCGCTCCGGGGAGACCACGACCACCGAGACGCCCGAACAGCCGTCGAAGATCTTCGCGCCCAGCGGATTCCTCGTCACCGCGGCGGAGAAGGAAGTCCAGAAGGAGTGGGACGAATTGATCGCGACCGGGAAGGCGCGCGCCTCCGGCGCGGCACACGTACACGCGCAATGAGACACCTTCTGTCAACCTCAGGCGGCGAGTACGCGTTGGCGGTTGCTGACGTGGGTTTCTTCGTTGTAGGCGGTGCCGCGGGTCAGGCAG